>NZ_JANIID010000029.1:0-123093 GCF_024519335.1 Streptomyces telluris | reverse complement strand
GGAACGGACGCTTCCTTTGTACTCACCCTCTCGGGCTTTCCTCCGGGCGCTTCCCTTCGTTGTGTTTCACACTCTATCAGGAGCTTTTCCGCTCTCCCGCCACCCTGTTTTCCGCAGTCATAAAGACATACGGGCACAGCAGTGGACCCGAGAAAGGATCACTTCCGATAGGTGCCGCCCTCGCCTCGCCGGCAGTTGTCTGCGGGCCTCGGTCGTGGGCAGGGATCTGACAGTACATGCCCTCCTCATGCGAGGCAAATCGATTACGCACCGCACATGCCAAGGGCCCGATCACTCGTGCGGAACCCTCAGTTCCTATGACTTAGGCTTCCGACCAGTGCGCCGTCCAGGACAGGTAGTGACGGCGCGTGACGAATCTCCACCTGGGAGGCTTCCCATGACCACCGTGACGTCCCCGATCGCCGGACGCGCCATCGGACTCGCGGCAGTGCCCGATCCGGTCTTCTCCGGCGCGATGGTGGGACCCGGTACCGCTGTCGACCCCGTACGTGAGCCCCACGCCGCGGTCTCTCCCGTCGACGGCGTCATTGTCTCGCTGCACCCGCACGCGTTCGTCGTCGTGGACGCCGAGGGCCACGGTGTGCTGACGCACCTCGGCATCGACACCGTCCAGCTCAACGGCGAGGGCTTCGAGCTGCTCGTCAACAAGGGCGACACCGTGACGCGCGGCCAGGACGTCGTGCGCTGGAACCCGGTCGCCGTCGAAGCGGCCGGCAAGTCGCCGATCTGCCCGATCGTCGCGCTCGAGGCGACCGCCGACTCCCTCGGCGACGTCCGCGAGGACGGCGACGTCAAGGCCGGCGACCAGCTCTTCAGCTGGAAGTAGCCGATACCGCTCCCTGAGAAGGGGAGCGGCACGTACGACATCCACCGCGGCGGCCCGAGCCGCCGCATCAACCGGAGACGGGTGAAATGGAGACAACGCTGCGAGGCGTCGGCGTGAGCCACGGTGTGGCGATCGGCGAGGTCCGGCACATGGGCACGGCGGTTCTGGAGCCGCCGGCCAAGCAGATTCCGACGGACGAGGCGCCGCGCGAGCAGGGCCGCGCGCGCCAGGCCGTGGAAGCTGTGGCCGCCGACCTCATCGCGCGCGGCAACCTGGCCGGCGGCGAGGCCCAGCACGTGCTGGAGGCCCAGGCCATGATGGCCCAGGATCCCGAGCTGATGGCCGACGTCGAACGGCGCATCACCGTCGGCAGCACCGCGGAGCGCGCGGTGTACGACGCCTTCGCCGCCTACCGCGCGCTGCTCGCCAACGCCGGCGAGTACCTGGCCGGCCGCGTGGCCGACCTGGACGACGTGCGCAACCGCATCGTCGCGCGCCTGCTGGGCGTGCCGATGCCGGGCGTGCCGGACAGCGACGAGCCCTACGTGCTGATCGCCCGGGACCTCGCTCCCGCCGACACCGCCCTGCTCGACCCGACCCTGGTGCTGGGCTTCGTGACCGAGGAGGGCGGGCCGACCAGCCACAGCGCCATCCTGGCGCGTGCGCTCGGAGTGCCGGCGGTCGTGGCGCTGCCGGGTGCGGGTGAGCTTGCCGAGGGCACGGTGGTGGCCGTGGACGGCAGCACGGGCGACATCTTCGTCGACCCGAGCCCGGAGAAGCGCGCGGAGCTGATCAAGACGGCCGAGGAGCGCAAGGCCGCGCTGTCGGCGTCTTCCGGCCCGGGTGCGACGTCGGACGGGCACAAGGTGCCCCTGCTGGCGAACGTCGGCGGTCCGGGGGACGTGCCGGCGGCCGTCGAGGCGGGCGCCGAGGGCGTCGGTCTGTTCCGTACCGAGTTCCTGTTCCTGGACGACAGCAAGAAGGCGCCGTCCGAGGCCAAGCAGGTCGAGGCGTACCGCAAGGTGCTGGAGGCGTTCCCCGAGGGCCGTGTGGTCGTGCGGGTGCTGGACGCGGGCGCGGACAAGCCGCTGGACTTCCTGACGCCGGCCGACGAGCCGAACCCGGCGCTGGGCGTGCGGGGTCTGCGCACCCTGCTCGACCACCCGGACGTGCTGCGCACGCAGCTCACCGCGCTGGCCAAGGCCGCCGAGGGGCTGCCGGTCTACCTTGAGGTCATGGCGCCGATGGTGGCCGACCGCACGGACGCGAAGGCGTTCGCGGACGCGTGCCGCGAGGCCGGGCTGCAGGCGAAGTTCGGGGCGATGGTGGAGATCCCCTCCGCCGCGCTGCGGGCCCGCTCGATCCTGCAGGAGGTCGAGTTCCTGTCGCTGGGCACCAACGACCTGGCGCAGTACACCTTCGCCGCCGACCGTCAGGTCGGTGCGGTGTCGCGGCTGCAGGACCCGTGGCAGCCGGCGCTGCTCGACCTGGTCGCGGCTTCCGCCGAGGCCGCCAAGGCCGAGGGCAAGAGCTGCGGCGTGTGCGGCGAGGCCGCGGCGGACCCGCTGCTGGCCTGTGTGCTGACCGGTCTGGGCGTGACGAGCCTGTCCATGGGTGCGGCGTCGATTCCGTACGTCCGCGCGACCCTGGCCAAGCACACGCTGGCCCAGTGCGAGCGTGCCGCCGCCGCGGCCCGTGCGACGGACTCGGCCGAAGAGGCCCGTCTGGCCGCGCAGGCGGTGCTGTCCGGCGAGTGAGCCGGGCCGTCACCGTCGCGGTGGCGTGAGCTGAGAGGTGAAGGGTGTCCCGCCGGGTGGCGGGGCACCCTTCGTCCGTTCCCGGGCCGGCCACCGCCGGTCGCTCAGGCCCCCGGTCGCTCAGTCCCCGGTCGCTCAGTCCTCCAAGGGCAGCCCCGCGCAGTAGTCGACGTCGGGCTCGGGCGGTACGGGTTCGCCGGTGCGGGCGTCGGTGCAGTAGGCGGCGAAGACTTCCGCTTCGGTGAGCGGGTGGAGCCGGCCGCCGTCCTTGAGGTTCCAGCCGCGGACGGTGTCGCGGTGACCGGGCCGCATGCTGCGCAGGACCACGCCGCCCGGCCGTTCCGTGGCGATGCCTGCCGCGAGGACGGTGCAGAAGACGAGGGCGGCCGCCTCGCCGAGGTGGAGCAGGCCGTCGTCACGGCTCTCCGTGTGCAGCACGGCCACGAGCGGGGTCCGCCCTTCGGCCGGGATGCTGCAGACGAGGTGGTGGGTGCCGGGGCCGGCCGCCCGGATGATCCTCCGCAGGAGGGCGGTGGCCCTGGCGAAGGCGGCGCGGCCGATGTCCTCGCCGCAGGAGTCGCAGTCGCCGCGGGTCAGCAGGGCCGAGGCGTACTCCCACGTCGCCTGCTGTTCCGCCTCGGCGATGAGCCGGGGCAGCAGGCGGGCGAGGGGCTCGCCCCCGTAGGTGACCTTGGTGCCGGCGGCTGCGACCTCCGCGGTGTAGCGCGTGCGGCTGGCCGGGGCGTCGGGGTCGAGGTGGGAGTCGGTGCAGAACTCGGCGTAGGCGACGGGGTCGAAGAGGGCGACGCTCGTGTGCGTGCCGCGGGCGGTCAAGTCGCGCAGCAGGCCCTCCACCTGCCGCATGTAGGTGGCGTGGTCGTCGAAGGGGAAGCTCGTGTAGCCCTGCATGGCCGCGAAGTCGTCCGCTCCGGCCAGGACGGCCACGGTGCTGGGCACTTCGCGGCGCAGCAGGCGCCGTGCGCCGGGCCTGCGCCGCTCGGTGAGCGTTCTCTTCCCGCCGTCGCGCTGTTTGGTGTGCGGGCGCTTCCTGCCCGCCGGTCGCTTCCCCTCCCCCGTCAGGCGTTTCCCCGACAGCCGCTTCCCCGCGGGCCGCTTGCCGCCCGCCGGCCGTCCTCCGCCGTCACGTGAATGCGCCATCTTCTTCTCCCCCTGAGCGCGTGTGATCAATGCTCACTCACCGTAAGGGGAGGCACTGACAACGGGGTCCCGCCGTCGTCGCGGGTGAGCCTGCGCTGGGCGAGGCACATGACGGCGAGACCGGCGCCGAAGCCGAGCCAGCCGAGGGGTCCGGCCGCGATGGTGCCGGTCACGGCCACGGGTCCGATGCTGCGCTGGACCGCCGACGCGAGGCCGTGGACGCCGAGGTAGGCGCCTTGGGCGGTGGGCGGTGCGAGGGTGACGGACAGTTCCCAGGAGACGGTGGCGTGGAGCATCTCGGCGACGGTGAAGGCGACCGCGGCGAGGATCAGGGCGGTGACGGCGACCGGGCGGGTGCCGGTGGCCGACGCGGCGAGGGCCGCTCCGCCTGCGAAGTAGGCCGCGGCCAGGGGGTACAGCGAGGTGCGCGCCTTCTCGGAGGTGGTCCCGAAGCGGGCGAAGGGGACCTGGAAGCACACCACGAGCACGTTGTTGAGGACGAGGAGGAGGGGGACGAGGCCGTGCGGGACGGGTGTGGCCGTGACGGCCCACAGGGCGAGGCCGACCTTGAAGACGGAGTCGTCGAGGCAGAGGAAGGCTTCGGAGGCGGTGTAGGCGAGGTAACGGCGGTCGCGCCAGGGGTTGGTGACGGCCGCGGCGCCGGACTCCGCGGCCGTCCGGCCCTCCGCGGCGCCGGCAGCCGACCCGCCCGCCGCCGGCCCGCCCGCCGTCACCACGCGCGAGGCCGACGGCGGTTCGCCGCAGCGCAGGGTGAGCAGGGCGACGGCGACGAAGGACAGGGCGTCGCCGGCGAGCAGCCAGCGGTAGACGGCGGTGGTGCCGGCGGCGAGGGCTCCGGCCGCCGCGAGGCCGCCGACGGCCCAGCCCACGTTGGAGACGGTCCGGTTGACGGCCTGGTAGCGGCTGCGGTCGGGGCCGGCGATGCGGGTCGCGTAGAGCTTGGTGAGGACGGCGGACGCGCGGTCGCCGAGGCTGCCGACCGCGGTGATGGCGAGCAGGAGCCGCAGGTCGGTGGTGGTGAGGAGGGCGAGTGAGGCGACGGCGCGGAGGGCCTGGACGGCGGCGAGCAGCGTCCGCAGGGGGAGGCGGTCGGCGAGGAGGCCGCCGAGGGGCGGGCCGGCGATGCCGATGGCGCCGGAGACGCCGAGCAGCAGGCCGATCTGGGCGGTGCCGAGCCCGGCGACGTAGGTGAAGTACAGGACGGCCGTGGCGCCCCAGAGGCCTGAGCCCGTCCTGTCGACGAAGGTGACGGCGAGCATGCGGCGGCCGTCCGGTCCCCCCGGTATCTGCATGCGGTGATCCCCCTTGACGCGATTATTGTATTGATACATACTCAGTTCTGTGGTGACACAATATGAGATCACTGGTACGAACGCCAAGGGGATTGCCGCGTCCATCGAGCGTGGCGTGGCCGACGGCGCGCTCGCGCCCGGCAGCTCGCTCCCCCCGGTGCGCACGCTCGCGGAACATCTCGGGGTGAGCCCGGGGACGGTCGCCACCACGTACAAGGAGCTGCGCCGCCGGGGCATCGTCGTCACCCGCGGGCGCGGCGGGACGGTCGTCGCCGAGGCTCCGGCCGTCGCCTCCCGGCGCCCGCCGAAGGTGCCCGAAGGGCTGCGGGACCTGGCCGGCGGCCACCCAGATCCGGCGTTCCTGCCCGAACTGACGCCGCCCGCGCAGGTGGCCCGGGGCGGCCGCTCGCACCGTGCGGCGCCGCGGCTGGCCCGGCTGGAGGAGCTCACCCGCGCCTGGTACGAGCGCGACGGGGTCCCGTCCGCGCACGTGACCTTCGCCCACAGCGCGCTCGACTGCGTGGCCCGGCTGCTCTCCACCGAACTGCGGCCCGGTGACGCGGTGGCGATGGAGGACCCCGGATACCACCACCTGCTCGACCTCGTGCCGGCGCTCGGCCTGCGGATCGTGCCGGTCCGGGTGGACGACGAGGGCATGCGGCCGGAGGAGCTGCGGGCCGCGGTGCGCGGCGGCGTACGGGCCGTCATCTGCAGCCCGCGGGCCCAGAATCCGTACGGCGGCTGCTTCTCGGCCGCCCGGCGCGACGCGCTGGCCGCGGTGCTCGCGGAGGCGCCGGACGTGCTGGTCGTCGAGAACGACTACACCGCGGAGATCTGCGGCGCCCCCTTGCACAGCCTGACCGCCGGGGGCCGGCTCGCCCGCTGGGCCCAGGTCCGCACCGTCACCAAGCACCTGGGGCCGGACCTGCGGTGGGCCGCGCTGGCCTGCGACGCGACAACGCTGGCGCGGCACGACGGGCGGCTGCTGCTGACCTCCGGCTGGGTCAGCCACGTGCTGCAGGAGGCCGTGGCCGGGCTGCTCGCCGACCCCGGGGCCCGGGCCCTGGTCGACGAGGCCCGCACCGCGTACGCCGTGCGGCGCGAGGCGCTCATCGGGGAGCTGGCCCGGCGGGGGATCTCCGCGCACGGGGGCGGGGGCCTGAACGTGTGGGTGCCGGTGCGGGACGAGGCAGCCGTCGTCAACGGGCTGCGGTCCTGCGGGTGGTGGGTGGCCGCGGGGGCGCGGTTCCGGATCGGGGCGGGGCCGGGGGTGCGGATCACCACGGCGGATCTGTTGCCCGTGGAAGCGGGGCGGCTTGCCGCCGATTTTGCTGCTGTGCTGGGGGAGGCTCAGGCGACGTACGGGGGGTGACGGGTGGGGCTTATCCCCTACCCGCCCCTTCCCGTAACCGGAGGCTCCGCCCCCGGACCCCCCGTATCGCGCTGAACGCGCTCGTCCTCAATCGCCGGACGGGCTGAGATGGTGCTCGGACGAGCCGTGGCCTGCTAGCGCTTGCGGCCCAGCTCCTCGTAGAACTTCAGCAGGTCCGCGTTGTCCACCGAGCCCGGGTTCACCGCCTTCTCCAGCGGCGTGCCCTGGAGGAGGCGCTTCACCGGGACCTCGATGCGCTTGCCCGTGAGGGTGTGCGGGACGGCCGGGACCTCGATGACCTCGTCGGGGACGTGGCGGGGCGAGAGGTTCTCGCGGATGGTGCGCCTGATGCGGTCGAGCAGGGCGTCGTCCAGTCGCGTGCCCGGTGCCAGGTGGACGAAGAGGGGCATCCAGTAGCCGCCGTCCGGCTGTTCGACGCCGATGACGAGGGACTCGCGGATCTCGGGGAGGCGTTCGACGACCTCGTAGATGTCGGCGGAGCCCATACGGACGCCCTGCCGGTTGAGGGTGGAGTCGGAGCGGCCGTGGATGACGACGCTGCCGCGCGGGGTGAGGGTGATCCAGTCGCCGTGGCGCCAGACGCCGGGGAACATCTCGAAGTAGCTCTCGCGGTAGCGGGTGCCTTCGGGGTCGTTCCAGAAGTGGATGGGCATCGAGGGCATGGGGTTGGTGACGACGAGCTCGCCGACCTCGCCGACGACGGGCTTGCCGTGGGGGTCCCAGGCCTGGAGATCGGTGCCGAGGCAGGGGGCCTGGAGCTCGCCGATGTGGACGGGCAGGGTCGGGACGGCGCCCGCGAAGCAGCTGCAGACGTCCGTGCCGCCGCTCACCGAGGCGATCCACATGTCCTCGGCCCCCTCTTCGTGGAACTCGTCGTGGATCCAGCGGAACCCGTCGGGCGGCAGCGGCGAGCCCGTCGTGGCCACGCACTTCACGCGCGAGAGGTCGAAGTCCCGGCCGGGGTGGACCTCCGCCTTGCGGCAGGCCATGACGTAGGCGGCCGAGGTGCCGTAGAGGGTGGCGCCGGTGCGTTCGGCGATGCGCCACTGGGCGGCGGTGTCGGGGTGGCCGGGGCTGCCGTCGTAGAGGACGACGGTGGAGCCCACCAGGAGGCCGGAGACGAGGAAGTTCCACATCATCCAGCCGGTGGAGGTGTACCAGAAGAAGCGGTCGCCGGGGCCGAGGTCGCAGTGCAGGGAGAGCTGCTTGAGGTGTTCGAGGAGGATGCCGCCCTGGGACTGGACGATGGCCTTGGGCAGGCCGGTGGTGCCGGAGGAGTAGAGCACCCACAGCGGGTGGTCGAAGGGGACCTCTTCGAAGACGGGTTCCACGTCCTCGGCCACCAGTGCGTCCCACTCCAGGGCGCCTTCGGGGGCCGGGGTGCCCAGCAGCGGGATGTGGACGACGGCGCGCAGGGTGGGCAGGCCCGTGCGCAGTTCGGCGACGGTGCCGGTGCGCTCGTGTTCCTTGCCTCCGTAGCGGTAGCCGTCGACGGTGAACAGGACGACGGGTTCGACCTGCTGGAAGCGGTCCAGGACGCTGCGGGCGCCGAAGTCGGGTGCGCAGGAGGTCCACACGGCGCCGACGGCCGCGGTGGCGAGGAAGGCGACGACGGCGTGCGGGATGTTGGGCAGGTAGCCGGAGACGCGGTCGCCCGGGCGCACGCCGAGGCGGCGCAGCTCGGCGGCGAGCGAGCCGACCCGGCGGCGCAGCTCGGTCCAGGTGACCGGGCTGGGCTCGTGGGTCTCGTCGACGGCGAGCAGGGCCGGTTCGCCGGCCCGTGCGGGGTCCTCGGCGGCGCGCAGCGCGTGCTCGGCGTAGTTCAGCGTGGCGCCGGGGAACCAGGTGGCGCCGGGCATCGAGCGGTCGGCGAGGACGCGCTCGTAGGGGTGGGAGAAGCGGACGCCGGACCATTCGGCGAAGGCCCGCCAGAAGGTCTCGAGCTCGTCGACGGACCAGCGGTGCAGGGCGGCGTAGCTCGCGGCGGGGTCGCCGGGGACCACGGCCGGGGCGCCGTGGCGCTCCGCCGCCCACGCCTGGAAGCGGGTGACCCGGGCGCGGGCGACGCGGTCGGCGCCGGGGGTCCACAGGGGCTCCGGCGTTTCGGCGGGCTGCGGTGCGGTGGTCATCTGGCGGCTCCCGGGCTTCTGCGCGTCGTGGGCATCGCGTGGTGGCATCGTCCTCGTGCGCCGCGCGCACGGGCGGGGTGTGCGCGTGGCACGGCTGACCAGGACGATGCCACGTGATCGACTCCCGCACCAGGGCCGACGGCACACTGCGGCGCGGATCCCGCCGGCCGCGGGCGGGGCCGCGTCCCGTCCGCCTCACGCGCGCCGGGTTCCCCCGGCACCCCGCCGTTGTCCCTGCGGGGGTGAACGGCGTCTGAACGGCGGGCGCCGGCGATCGTGCGGGTGGCAGTCTGAGCAGCATGGATGCGCGTGATCTGCTGCGGTTAGTGAGGACGGTCCGTACGGCGCGGGGAGTGCGGTCCCTGCGGTCGGCGCTGCGGCGGCGGAGCGCGGACAGAGCGGGGCTGCCGCGGCCGGGTGCGGAGCGGGCGCGGGTGCCGGGTGCGGCGCAGGGGGCGGATCCGCTGCCGGGCGGCGGGGTGGTCCGCTTCGCGCGGTCGTCGCTGCGCGTGCGGGTGGCGGCGGGCGGCGCGGTGTTCTGCGGCTGGGACGGGGCCGGCCCGGAGCCGTCGTACGCCCTGAACGGGCCGGGGCCGGAGGTGGACGAGCGGGCGGTGCTGGAGCCGGACACCGACGGCGGCTGGCGGGTGGTGTCGGAGCGGGTGCTGGTGGTGGTGGGCCGGCACGGGACGGTGGAGGTGCGGACGCCCGGGGGCGTGCTGCTGCGGCGCGATCTGCCGCCGCGCTGGTGGGAGCCGGCGGACGCGGAGGGGCGCGAGCGGCAGGGGGCGGGTGAGCCGCGGTGGGCTCTGCGGTCGGAGGTGGCGGCGGACGCGCGCTTCTTCGGGCTGGGCGGCCGGGCGGCGGGTCCGCGGCTGCGGGACGGCTCGTACCGGCTGTGGAACACCGATCCGGACGGCGCCTTCGTGCCGGGCGACGATCCGCTGTACATCACGATGCCGGTGCAGCTGGTGGTGGCGGACGCGGGCACGCACCTGGTGTTCCACGACGACTCGTGGGACGGGCGGGTGACGCTGGCGGAGGGCGAGGAGGGCGCGGGCTCGGGCCACGACCGGCCGGGCCGCTGCGAGGTGCGGATGGACGGGGGGCCGCTGCGCTACTGGGTGCTGGTGGGGACGCCGGCGCGGGTGCTGCACGGCTGGGCGTCCCTGACGGGAGCCGCTGCGCTGCCGCCCGCGTGGGCGCTCGGTCACCATCACGCGCGCTGGGGCTTCGGCAGCGAGCGCGAGGTGCGGCGGGTGGTGGAGGGGTACGCCGAGCGCGGGCTGCCGCTGTCGGCCCTGCACCTGGACATCGACCACTACCGGGGGCACCGCGTCTTCACGGTGGACCGGGAGCGGTTCCCCGATCTGCCGGGGCTGGCGGCGGAGCTGCGGGAGAGGGGGGTGCGGCTGGTGTCGATCGTGGACCCGGCGGTGAAGGCGGAGCCGGGCCAGTGGGTGTTCGACAGCGGGGCGGCGGCCGACGCGTTCGTGCGGGACGCGCGGGGGCGCCGGGTGCGGGGGGAGGTGTGGCCGGGCGAGTCGGTCTTCCCCGACTTCACCGATCCGCGGGTGCGCAAGTGGTGGGGCGGGCTGTACGGGGAGCGGCTGGCGCAGGGGTTCTCGGGTGTGTGGCACGACATGAACGAGCCGGTGTCGTTCGCGCCGTTCGGGGATCCGTCGCTGCCGCTGTCGGCGCGGCACTCGCTGGAGGGGCGCGGCGGCGACCACCGGGAGGCGCACAACGTGTACGGCCTGGCCATGGCCCGGGCCGGCTACGAGGCGCTGTGCGAGCTGCGGCCGGGCGAGCGCCCGTTCCTCTTCTCGCGCTCGGGCTGGGCGGGCATGCAGCGCTACGGCGGTACGTGGTCGGGCGACGTGGCCACGGGGTGGCCGGGGCTGCGGGCGTCGCTGTCGCTGGTGCTGGGCCTGGGGCTGTGCGGGGTCCCGTACTCGGGCCCGGACATCGGCGGTTTCTCCGGGTTCCCCTCGCCCGAGCTGTACGTGCGCTGGTTCCAGCTGGGCTCCTACCTGCCGCTGTTCCGCACGCATTCGGCGATCGACGCGGGGCCGCGGGAGCCGTGGGAGTTCGGCGGGGAGGCGCTGGAGCACGCGGGGGCGGCGCTGCGGGAGCGGATGCGGCTGCTGCCGTACTTCGTGACGCTCGCGCACCTGGCGCGGCGTACGGGGGCGCCCTACGTGCGTCCGGTGTGGTGGCGTTCGCCGGAGGACCGTGCGCTGCGGGACTGTGAGGACGCGTTCCTGCTGGGCGATTCGCTGCTGGTGGCGCCGGTGCTGGAGCAGGGGGCGGACCGGCGGGCGGTCCGGCTGCCGCGCGGGCTCTGGTACGACACGGCGACGGGCAAGGCCCACGAGGGGCCGGGGCAGGTGCTGCTGGACGCGCCGCTGTCGCGGATCCCGGTGCTGGCGCGGGCGGGTTCGGTGATTCCGGTGCAGAGGACCGCGGAGAGCGCTTCCGGGCCGGCCGGACCGTCGCCGGCCGGGCGGTCCGAACTCGCCGCACTCTCCGGGCCCTCCGGGCCTACCGCGTCTTCCGGGCCTTCCGGGCCTTCCGGGCCTTCCGGACCGGTGGAACTGGAGGTGTGGGCTCCGGCTCCGGGTCGCACCGGCGGCGGCGTGCTGGTCCCGGACGGCGGTGACGGATGGGAGCCGCAGGAGGCCGTGCGGTTCACCACGCGCCGGCGGGACGGTGCGGTGGTCGTGGAGCAGGAGGGTGCGGAGGAGGTGGGGTATCCGGTCCGCGTGCGGGGAGAGGGCGCGTGACGGAGCAGAGGGGAGCGCAGTGAAGTGAGAGGGCGGGCGCCCTTCCCCGGGAGCCCGTCCGGCTGCTATCCGGGTGGCATGAACAGACCCCGATTCCGGGCCGTCCTGCGGGCCTTCGTCCTGCCCGCCGCGGCCCTCCTGACGCTCCTGTCCCTCCCGGCCGCCGCGCCGCCGGCTCGGGCCGCCTCCGCGGAGCCGCGTCCGCCCCGCGGGTTCGTGGCCCTCGCCGACGTGGATCCGACGATCCTGCAGGAGATGCGGTACGTGACCGTGCACAACTTCACGGGCCACCGCGTGGACGGCTATCTGCGCCCCATGTGCGTCCTGACGCGGGAGGCCGCCGACGCCCTGCACCGGGCGCAGCGCTCGCTGCTGCGCCGGGGCTACGGGCTGAAGGTGTACGACTGCTACCGGCCGCAGCGGGCGGTGAACGACTTCGTGGAGTGGGCCAAAGACCTCGCGGACACCCGGATGAAGGCGGAGTTCTACCCGCGCGTGGAGAAGACCCGGCTGTTCGAGGACGGGTACATCGCGGCGAAGTCCGGGCACAGCCGCGGCAGCACGCTGGACGTGACGATAGTGAGGCTGCCGGCCTGGCCGACGCGGCCGTACGTGCCCGGGGAGCCGCTCGTGCCGTGCTACGCGCCGCGGGAGCAGCGCTTCCCCGACAACTCCGTGGACATGGGCACGGGCTTCGACTGCTTCGACACCCTCTCGCACACCCTGGACCCGCGGATCACGGGCGTGCAGCGGGCGAACCGGCTGCTGCTGAAGTCGGCGCTGGAGCGGGAGGGGTTCGTCAACCTGCCGGAGGAGTGGTGGCACTACACCTTCAAGCCGGAGCCGTTCCCCGACACGTACTTCGACTTCCCCGTGCTGCGCCGTCCCGCGCCGTGACGCTCCGAGTGCCTTGACGCTCCGTCACGGCGGGGGAACACTTCCCGTCCTGACAGGTCCGGACAGGTTCCGAGGTCAGGAGACGCCATGACGGGTCCGTACGTCGCCGCGATCGACCAGGGCACCACCTCCAGCCGCTGCATCGTCTTCGACCGGGACGGCCGGCCCGTCGGCGCGGACCAGCGCGAGCACCGGCAGATCTTCCCCAAGCCCGGCTGGGTGGAGCACGACGCCGCCGAGATCTGGGCGAAGGTGCAGGCGGTGGTGGCGGGTGCACTGGCCGCGGCGGGGCTGGAGGCCGGCGAGCTGAGCGGTCTGGGCATCACCAACCAGCGGGAGACGACGGTCCTGTGGGACCGCTCGACGGGCAAGCCGGTGCACAACGCGGTCGTCTGGCAGGACACGCGTACGGACGCGCTCTGCCGGGAGCTGGGCGGTGCGGACGGGCAGGACCGGTTCCGGGCGGCGACGGGGCTGCCGCTGGCGAGCTACTTCTCCGGGCCCAAGGTCGCCTGGCTGCTGGAGCACGTGCCCGGGCTGCGGCGGCGTGCCGAGAACGGCGAGATAGCGTTCGGCACGGTCGACTCCTGGCTCATCTGGAACCTGACGGGCGGCCCCGACGGCGGGGTGCACGTCACGGACGTGACGAACGCGTCGCGCACCCTGCTGATGGACCTCGGCACGCTCCAGTGGGACGCCGGGATCCTGTCCGCGATGGGCGTCCCCGAGGCGGTGCTGCCGGAGATCCGGTCCTCCTGCGAGGTGTACGGCAGGGCCGTGGGGCCGCTGGCCGGGGTGCCGGTGGCGGCGGCCCTCGGCGACCAGCAGGCGGCGGTGTTCGGGCAGACCTGCTACGGGGTGGGCGAGGCCAAGAACACCTACGGCACGGGCAGCTTCCTGCTGCTGAACACCGGGACGCGGCCCGTGCCGTCCAAGAGCGGCCTGCTGACGACGGTGGGCTACCGGCTGGGCGGCGAGCCGGCCGTCTACTGCCTGGAGGGGTCGATCGCCGTCACGGGCGCGCTCGTGCAGTGGTTCCGCGACCGGCTGGGGCTGATCCGCTCGGCCGACGAGATCGAGGCGCTGGCGGCGAGCGTCCCCGACAACGGCGGCGCGTACATCGTGCCCGCCTTCTCCGGCCTGTACGCGCCCTACTGGCGCTCGGACGCCCGGGGCGTGATCACCGGGCTGACCGGCTACGTCACGCGGGCGCACCTGGCGCGGGCGGTGCTGGAGGCCACGAGCTGGCAGACGCGGGAGGTGGTGGACGCGATGTTCCAGGACTCCGGCGTGCGGATCAGCTCGCTGAAGGTGGACGGCGGGATGACGGCCAACGGGCTGCTGATGCAGCACCAGGCCGACGTGCTGGGCGTGCCGGTGATCCGGCCGGTGGTCACCGAGACCACCAGCCTGGGCGCGGCCTACGCGGCGGGTCTCGCGACCGGCGTGTGGCGCGATCCGGACGAGCTGCGGGCGCACTGGCGGCGGGACGCGGAGTGGACGCCCCGGCGGGCGCCGGAGGCGCGGGAGGCCGAGTACCGGGTGTGGCGCCGGGCGGTGGAGCGCAGCTTCGGCTGGGTGCAGGCGCCCGAGCAGGGCGGGCCGGCCTGACCGGTCCGGCAGGCCCGGCCGGCCCGGCTGGCCCGGCTGGTCCGGCCGGACTAGCCGGCCTGCTGGGCGAGCGCGGTGAACCGCTGCTGCACCACGGACACCAGCACCCCCTTCACCGACTCCTTCTCCCGTGCGTCGCACAGGATCACCGGCACGCCCGGGTCGAGGTCGAGGGCGTCGCGGACGTCCTCCTCGGGGTAGCGCTCGGCGCCGTCGAAGCAGTTGACGGCGAGGGTGAAGGGGATGCCGCGGCGCTCGAAGTAGTCGACGGCGGCGAAGCAGTCCTGCAGCCGCCGGGTGTCGGCGAGGACGACGGCGCCGAGCGCGCCGCGGGCCAGCTCGTCCCACAGGAACCAGAAGCGGTCCTGGCCGGGGGTGCCGAAGAGGTAGAGGACCAGGTCGTCGCGGAGGGTGATGCGGCCGAAGTCCATGGCCACGGTGGTGGTGCGCTTGCCCTCCACGCCGGAGGTGTCGTCGACGGGCCTGCCCGCCTCGGTGAGCAGCTCCTCCGTGCGCAGCGGCCGGATCTCGCTGACCGCGCCGACGAGGGTGGTCTTGCCGGCCCCGAAGCCCCCGGCGACCAGGAGCTTGAGGGCCACCGGGGCCGTCGCCGGGCGCGTGCGGCCGCGGTCGGGGAGCAGGGACCTCATGGTTGTTCGTCCTCCGGTCGTGGGGGCGTTCGCGGTGTCCCGCTCCCCCGGTGGAAGGTGATCGTTCCGTAGAGACCGTGCTCACGACAAGTCTCTTCCGGTGTGCGGTGCGCGGGCTCCGGGCCCGGCGCCCGCGCACCGCGTCTCAGAGGGCCCGCAGCCCGTCGATCACCTCGCGCAGAATGCTTTCGTCGGGCAGTTCCGCCGGGGGCACCGGCCGGGTGACCCGGACGAGCCCGGCGTCGAGCAGGTCGCCGACGAGCACCCGCACCACGCCGACGGGCAGGTCGAGGCCCGCCGCCAGCTCCGCGACCGAGCGCGGCATGTCCCGGGTGAGCTCCGCTATGTCGAGGTGTTCCGGGGACAGCGTCTGGTCGGCGAGGGCGTGGGCGGCTCCGGGGTGGTCCGCCGGGTCCTCGGCGACGACGACCGCGATGAGGTCGAGGCCGGCCCCGTCCGCGCTGCGGGTGCGCCCGCGGGTCATGGCGTACGGGCGGACCACCGGACCCGCCGCGTCGTCGTACCAGCGCACGTCCCCGTCGCCGGAGCCGTCCCCGGTCAGGCCGGCGGTCACCCGTCGGCGGCTACGCCGGTGCGCGGAGCGGTGGCCAGGTGCGCGCCCACCCGCTTGACGAGCAGCGTCATCTCGTAGGCGACCTGGCCGATGTCGGAGTCGGCGTCGGCGAGCACGGCCAGACAGCTGCCGTCGCCGGCGGCCGTGACGAAGAGGAAGGCCTCGTCCAGCTCGACGACGGTCTGGCGGACCTTGCCCGCGTCGAAGTGGCGTCCTACGCCCTTGGCGAGGCTGTGGAAGCCGGAGGCCACGGCCGCCAGGTGCTCGCCGTCCTCGCGCGAGAGGTCCTTGGAGGTCCCGGTCGCCAGCCCGTCGCCGGAGAGCACGAGCGCCTTGCGGATGCTGCCGACGCGCTCGACGAGTTCGTCGAGGAGCCAGTTCAGTTCGCCCGTGCCGGCCGGTGCGCCGTTCGCTGCGGTGGTTGTCCCGTTGTCGGCCTTCGGTGCGGTCATCGACCGTCCCCCTCAGATGTGGTTCCTGGTGCGGTTTTTCTCGGTGGTCTGTTCGGTGCGTCCGCCTCATTGTGCTCCCGGCCGCGCTGCCAGCCGCGCTGGAGGGCGGCCATCCTGGCCCGCACCTCGTCGGCGTCGCGCTCGGGTTCCGGACCGGCGGAGTCCGGGCCGGCCGGCCCGCCGTGGGTGCGGGTGGCCGTCACGTCCTTCCCCAAGGACGGGTCCTTCTTCAGCTGGGGGGCGAGGCTCGCCTGGCGTACGCGCCGGGGCAGCCCGCCGGGGGGCGTCCGCTCGGCCCCGGGCCTCTCCGGGCGGTCCGCCGGGGAGGAGGCCGGCGCGGTCGCCGGGGCGGAGGGCCTGCGGCGCGGCAGCGGCAGCGGTCCGTCGCCCGCCTGGTGGTGCTCCTCGCCCTCGTCCGGGCGCGGTTCGAACGGGCAGAGCAGGTCATCGGCCGGCGCGGCGGCGGGCGCGGGGAGCCGGTCGCGGGAGCGCGCGGTCCGCGCCGGCGGCACCGGGGCCCGGCCCTTGGCGAGCGCCTGCTCGCCCGTGTCCTCGTCCCCGGACCGGGCGTCGGTCTCGGTGAGCAGGTCCAGGGGGATGAGGACGACGGCGGTGGTGCCGCCGTACGGGGAGGTCTGGAGCGAGACGCGCACGTCGTGGCGGCGGGCGAGCCGGCTGACGACGAACAGGCCGAGCCGGTCGGTGTCGGAGAGCTCGAACTCGGGGGTCTCGGCGAGCCGGAGGTTGGCCTCCAGCAGGGCGTCCGGGGACATGCCGAGGCCGCGGTCGTGGATCTCCAGGGTGAAGCCGTTGGCGACGCGCTGGCCGTGCACCTGCACGGCGGTGTGCGGCGGGGAGAAGACGGTGGCGTTCTCCAGGAGTTCGGCGACGAGGTGGGTGAGGTCGCCGACGGCGGGGCCGCGCACGGCCAGCCGGGGCAGGCGGCGCACCTCGATCCGCTCGTAGTCCTCGACCTCGGCGACGGCTCCGCGGACGACGTCCATGAGGCGGACGGGCTTGCGCCACTGCCGGGCGGGGGCGGCGCCGGAGAGGATCACCAGGCCCTCGGCGTGACGGCGCATGCGGGTGGTGAGGTGGTCGAGGCGGAAGAGGTCGGCGAGCTCCTCGGTGTCCTCGGTGCGGCGCTCCATGGCGTCGAGGAGGGTGAGCTGACGGTGCAGCAGGACCTGGCTGCGGCGGGCGAGGTTGACGAAGACGTCGGCGACGCCGCGGCGCATGTCGGCCTGTTTGACGGCGGCCTCGACGGCGGCCCGCTGCAGGGTGTCGAGGGCCTTGCCGACCTGGCCGATCTCGTCGGGCCCGAACTCCCGCGGCGGGGCCTCGGCGGCGAGGTCGATCCGCTGGCCCGCGGCCAGGCGGCGCATGACGGCGGGCAGCCGGATGCCGGAGGCCTCGTGGGCCTCCTTGCGCAGCCGGCGCAGGTCGCGCACCAGGCCGCGGCCGATGCGCAGGGAGATGACGAGGGAGCAGACGAGCGCGGCGGCGCCCAGGACGCCGGCGACGGCGGCCTTGGTCAGGACGCGGACGGCGATCGGCTCGACGCGGTCCGCGTAGCGGGCGGTGGCCTCGGTGTTCATCCGGGCGAGCTCGTCGAGCACGACGCCCGCGGCCCGCTCCCAGCGCATCGGGTCGATGGTCTGCGGGGCGCGGGAGGAGCCGGCGAGGATGGCGGTGTCCTCGGCGGCGCGCAGGGCGTGGGGGCCCGAGCCGCGCCAGTACTCCTCGAAGATCTTCTGGTCGCCGGCGGGCAGCACGGAGAGGCTGGTGCTGAAGAGGATCTGCCGCTCGGCGACGCGGTCGGAGACGGCCCGCAGGTCCTGGCGGCTCATGGTGCCGGTGGTGAGGGCGGCGGCGAGGAGGGCGTCCTCGCGGGAGAGCGCCTCGCGGGCGCGGGCCACGCCGATGAGGGCGCGGGCCTGCTTGTCCATCTCGGCGTCCTCGAAGGCGCCGAGGCTGCCGAGGAAGGCGTAGTAGGGCTCCACCAGGTCGTTGTAGGCCTGGAAGGCGCCGTAGCGGCTGATGGCGCCGGCCCCGACCTTGCCGCGCAGGCCCTCGAGGTCGCCCAGGGCCTTCTCGATGCGCCGGTAGCGGACGTCGGTGGCGGGGCTCATGTCGTCGCGGACCTTGCCGGCGCCGCGGCGGAAGCCGGCGGCCGTCTTGTCGGTGGCGTCCTGCTGCTCGCGCAGGACGGCGAGGTTGTCGGCGCGGCGCGGGTCGGCGAGGTGGACGAGGGTCTGGCGGCGCTCCTTCTGCAACGCGCGGACGAGCTCCTCGGCGGGCAGGCCCGCGGTGCGGATGGCCTCGGCGGCGGAGAGCAGCCGGGCGGCCTCCGTGCCGGTGATGACGGTGGCGAAGACCCACAGGCCCGTGAGGGACACCAGCGGCACCAGCAGCAGCGCCACGATCTTCCGGCGGATCGATTTCCCGCGAAAGCGCATGGCCTCCCCAACGTCAACCCCGCTCTGATGGGGTGGTGTTCCGACAACAATGCGGCGTGAGCCTACTACTGCGGGGTACGGGACTCGAAGGCCAGTACGGCGATCGGACCGTCGTGGCGGCCACCCGTATGGCGGTAATTCCCTGCCCATGGGAACTATCGGGCACCGTCCATCGCTCTTGTGGAGGGAGCCGGACCGGCCGCGGCCGGGCTCGGCACGGGAGGCGGCCGGGCCGCCGACGAGGGGGTGAGCCGTCGTGGAGCGGGATCATGACGAGCCGTCGCGCCGGGCGCGACCGCCGCTGTGGGTGGAGCAGCCCGCGCGCCGGCGCCGGATGCCGGATCCGGTGCGCACCGCCGCGGTGCGCGCGGTCCTCTTCGTCGCCGTGACGCTGGTGCAGGCGATGGTCGCGGCGCTGTTCGCGTTCGCCGGTTCGTGGCTGGCCCTGCCGGCGCTGCTGTGCACCCTGGCGAGCGTCGTGGCGACGACCTGGGCGGTGCTGGACGTGTGGGTCACGCGGCAGGTGTGGCGGCAGAGACACGGAGTGGTGTCCGTGCCCAGCAGTTCGGCGCGCGCCGGCAGACGGGCCCGGCGTCCCGGCTTCCCCTGATCGTCAAGGGCCGGGTAGGTTCGGCGGTTGACGGTGTCGTACACCGGGCACGGGCGGGCGGACGGGCCATGGGGGGATGTACGGATGGCTGAGCGGGATCAGGCGGTGCATCGCATTCCGGAAGTGCTCCGGGATGCCGGCTGGACGGTGTGTCTGGTCGGCGAGGAGCAGTCGGGCAAGCTGGCCCAGGTGACCGCGGGGTTACGGCGCGGCCCGGATCCCTCGGGCTCGGGAAAGCTGATCACCTCCGGCTTCTCCTACTGGGGCCTGGAGTCCACCGTGGCCTGGGCCCACGCCTGCAACGACCTGTACTACCCCGTGATGCGCGAGAGCATCGCCTCCTTCAGCCGCCGCTGGCGGGGCCTGAGCGAGAGACTCCCGGACGGGCCGCTGCACTACGTGAGCCTCGGCCCCGGCACTGGGCAGAAGGACCAGGCCCTGCTGCGCTCCCTGGACAGCCGCGGCCGCTGCGGCTGTTACATACCGGTGGACGTGAGCGCCGAGATGCTGCGCCTCGCGCAGCGCGAGGCCCTGCAGCACCTGCACGTGCCCGCGGCGGACGTGCTCCCCGTCCAGCTGGACTTCTCGATGCCCGCCAACCTCGACCGGTTGGGCACCCTCATCCGCCGCACGGTCGGCAGCGAGCCCGTCGTGTACTCCCTGCTGGGCAACACCCTCGCCAACTTCGACAGCGACACCCAGCTGCTGGCACTGCTGGCCGAGAAGCTGCTGCGGCCGCAGGACCGCTTCCTGCTGGAGGTGGCCGGTACGGCCGGACAGGACGAGGCGGCGGCCCGCGCCGCCGCGCAGGAGTACGAGAACAGCCCGCGCTTCCGGGAGTTCGTCACCAGCGCCCTGCTGCAGTACACGGACCTGCAGATCGACATGAACAGCCTCACCTGCGAGGGCCTGGTCGAGGACGACCGGGCCCTGAAGATCAAGGTGATCTACCGCAACCGCACGGGGTCCGAGCTGCAGCTCACCCTGCCCGACCGCAGCACCGTCCGCTTCCCCGACCAGGACACCATCCGCCTCCTCCTCAGCCGCAAGTACACCCGTACCGGGCTGGAGAAGATGCTGGTGGACGCGCGGGTCACCACGGTCGGCGAGACCCACGAAGCCGGGCACACGGCCTTCGACGGGCCCGCGTTCGGGATGACGCTGCTGCTCCTCGCCCCCGGCGACGGCACCCGGCCCGCCGGCCCCAACCCGTTCGACTGACGGCCCGGGCGCCGTGGGACTCCTCGGCCGGCTCAGCCGGCAGTTCTTCGCCGCCGCCACCGTCGCCTGCCTGCTGGCCGCCCTCGGCATCTGCGTGTGGTGGCTGACCGTCGCCCGGGGGCGCGACGAGCACTTCGAGCCCGCGGCCTCCGGGCTCGCGCTCGTCGCCGCCATCACCGGGGTCTACGCCGAGCGCCGGGCGGCGGCCCGCGAGCGGCGCGCCCAGGCGCTGTACGCCCTCGCCGACGAGCTGGTGAAGAACACCGAGCTCCTCGGCACGGGCTTCGCGCCCCTGGACCGGTTCGCGCCCCGGGCGCGCGTCTACCCCCGGCTCCTGCAGTCGGCGACGGACGCCGCGCTGGTGTCCGGGGTGTTCTCCGGACCCGGGCACGACGAGCTCGTCGCCCTGCTGCACCGCTGGCGCGACGCCGTGCACGACTTCAACCGGCGGCTGGACCTCACCGAGCTGCGCACGTACGTCTCGCGGGTGCCGCCGGAGGAGCTGCTGGCCATCGACGAGGCCATGCACCGGCCCGGCGGGCAGCTCGACGGGCTGCGGCGGCTGCGGAGCAGCGTGGAGGAGCTGCTGCGGGGGCGGTACGCCGAGCCGGGGGTCGTGGCGCGGCTGCAGCAGCTCGGTCCCTGAGGCCTACGAGCCCGCGCGCACCTGCTCTCCCGCTGCGATCTCCTCCTCCGGCGGGCGGCGGTACATCCGGGTGGCCGTGATCTGGCCGTGCACCTGCTCCTCGTCGGGATCCTGCTGCTGCGGCAGGCCCGGGCGCAGGTGCTCCTCCACGCTGATGTACTTCAGGCCCGCCCTCAGGTCGGCGTCGTTGCGCAGCCGGATGACCAGCGGGAACTCGGCCAGGGCCGTGGTGTCGAACAGGCCGGTGGTGTAGAGCAGCTGGACGCCGAGCGCGTCGGCGACGGCCCGCTGGAGCTCCAGCAGGTACGTGGCGTTGGCGCGGCCGATGGGGTTGTCGAGGAACAGGGTGCCCGCGTGGCGCTGCTTGTCGCGGCCGCGGTCGTTGCTGCGCAGCGCGGCCATGGTGCAGTACAGGGCGATGGCCGCGGTGAGCAGCTGGCCGCCGGAGAAGACGTCGCCCATCTGCCGGACCGGCACCCGCTCGGCGCGCAGCACCGCGTCGGGCTTGAGGATCTCGACGGCGACGCCGCGCGGCTGCAGGGCCGCCTGGACGCCGCGCAGGAGCAGGGACATGCCGTCGCGGCGCAGGTCGGAGTTCTTCTTGACCGCCGAGCGGGTCGCCTCGTCGATGACCTCGCCGAGGCGCTCGGTGAGGGTGCTCTGGTCGGGGTCGTCGAAGCGGATGCGCAGGAACTCCTGGCCCGACCACTCCCCCAGGCCCTCGGGCAGGCGCGAGAGGCGCTGGGCGGAGCGCAGGGTGGTCAGGGAGGACTCCACGAGGCCGCGCAGCCGGTCCACGATGCTGTCGCGGTTGCGCTCCAGCTGCTCCAGCTCGTCGGTCAGCACCCGCAGGCGGGGTGCGAACGCCTCGGCCCAGGCGGCGGCGTGCTCGGGCAGGGCCGCCGCGGGCAGCTCGCGGATCTGCTGGCGGGCGGGGGTGCGCACCTGCTCGTAGCGGGTGGAGTTGGCGTGCCGGACGAGGACGTCGCTCGCCTCGCGGACCGCGGCCTCGGCGGCCGACAGGTCGCCGGCGCAGCCGCGCAGGGAGCGGCGGGCCTCGGCCGCGGCCTGGCGGGCCTCCTCCAGGCCGCCGGTGTACGGCTCGGGCTGCTCGGCGTCGTCCTCGGGGGAGTTGTCGCGCAGGAGGTCGCGCAGGAGGGCCGCGGTGTCGTCGAAGCCGGTGGCGGCGTCCTCGGCGGAGCGGTGGGCGCGCAGCAGGTCGCTGTGGGCGGTGCGGGCGCGCTCCAGGGCGTCGGTGCGGGCGGCGAGTTCGCCGGTGGCGGTGCGCAGGAGCTCCTTGGCGCGGTCGGCGTCGCCGGGGACGAGCTCCTCGGGGAGCTCGGTGTGGGCGTCGCCGTCGGCGGGGGCGAGGCGCTCGGCCTCGCCGCGCAGCCGGCCCAGCTGCTCGCTGGCCGCGGAGGCGCGGCTCTCCAGCATCTGGACGAGCTCCTCGGCGCGGGCCGCGGCGGCCTGCCGGGAGGGGCCGTCGGCGCCTTCGGTGCCCTCCAGGAGCTGGGCGGCGCGGGTGCGCACCTTGTTGGTGAGACGGTCGAGCTCGTTGCGGGCGGAGCTCTCGTCGCTCTCGGCGCGGGCCTGCTCGGCGCGCAGGTCGGCGCCGACGCCGACCTTCTCGTAGACCTGGGAGGCGGTGCGGTAGGCCTCGCGCAGGGCGGGCAGGGAGGCGGTGGGGGGCTCGCTCGCCTCGGGGACCTCGTCGGGGGCGCCGGCGATCTCCGCGCGCTCGGCGCGCAGGGCGCGGGCGGTGCGGCGGGCGTCGTCGGCGCCGCGCTGGGCGGCGCGGCGGTCCTCGTCGGCGGCGCGGGCGCGGTCGACGCAGACGGCCGCCCGCTCCTCGGCCTCGGCGGCCTCCTCGGCGAGCTCGCGGGCGCGCGTCTGCCAGTTGGCGCGCTCGCGCAGGCGGTAGGCGAGCCCGGCGAGGGCGTCGGCGACGCGGCGGGCGCGCTGGGCGGTCTCCTGCCGCTCGTCGCGCACGCGGGCGGCCTCGGCGGCGGTCTCCTCCGCCTCGGCGCGGGCGGCGCGCAGGCCGGTCAGCTCCTCCTGGGCGGTGTCCGCGGCGGCGCGGGCGCGCGTGGCCTCGCCGGCCAGCTCGGCGAGGCGGCCGGCGGGGCAGCCGGCGCGCCAGGAGGCGAGGCGGGCGGCGAGGGTGCGGTCGCCGGCGAGGCGGGCCGCTATGGCGCGGATCTCCTCGTCGCGGGCGAGGGAGCGCTCGCGCAGGGTGTGCCGCTCCTCGTCGGCCGCGCGCTCGTCGTGCATGGCGGGGTTGGGGGCCACGAGGAAGACGCCGGTGTCCTGGCGGCCCGCCTCCGGTACGGGGGCGAGCAGGGCCTCGGACGTGCCGACGGCGAGGGCGGAGCGGGGCAGCAGGGAGGCCGCGTCCAGCACCTCGCGGGCCCGGGCGTGGGAGTCGGTGTCGGTGATGACGACGCCGTCGACGAGCTCGGGGCGGGCGGCGAGGACGGCGGCGTGCCGGGACGGGTCGACGGCCTGGGCGAGGTAGCGCCAGCCGGGCAGGGCGGGGATGCCGTGCTCGCCGAGGTACTCCACGGCCGCGAGGACGTCGGGGCGGGGCGGCAGCAGGCCGCCGTCGCCGAGGGCGCCGAGGATGCGGGAGTCGTCGGCGGCGGCGGTGCGCAGGTCGAACAGGTGCCGCTCGGAGGAGGCGACGCTGTCGTCGAGCAGCTCGCGCAGCGCGTCGGCGTTGCGGTCGAGCTCCTCGGCGGTCAGCGGGCCGGAGCCGGCGCGGCGGGGGGCGGGCGCCGGGTCGTCGGCGGCGCGGCGGGCGGCCGCCCGGACGGCCCCGGGGTAGTAGGGGGCGTCGCCGTCCGGCGCGTCCTCGGCGGAGCGGCGCGGGGCGGGCGGCCGGCCGTCGCCGTGGCCGGCCTCGGTGCGCGGGCCGGGCACCTGGCCGGAGGCCGGCTCGGGCAGGCCCAGCAGCTCGACGAGGCGCTGCTCGGCGCCGATGGACTCGGCGGCGCGGCTCTCGGCGTCGTAGGCGGCTTCGGCGGCGGTGGCGGCGTCCGCGGCGCGGGCGGCGGCCAGCTCGGCGCGGCTCTCGGCGGCGGCCGTCTCCTTGGCCCGGTCGGCGGCCTGACGGGCGGTCTCCCGCGCGGACTCGTACGCGGCGACGGCCGGCTTCTCGGCGTCGCTGGCGGCGAGGGCGGCGCGGGCCGGGTCGGCGTCGCCTGCCTCGTCGATCCAGCCGGCGCGGACGGCCTCGGCGGTCTCCTGCTCGACCTCGGCCAGGCGCTGGCGCAGGTGGCCGGATTCGCTGCGGGCGCGCTGGGCCTCGGTGGCGGCCGCGGTGGCGTCGCGGTGGGCGGCCTCGCTCGCCTCCTGGAGGGCGGCGGAGCGCTCCTCCTCCTCGTTGGCGCGCTGCTCGCCGGTCTCGGCGGCGGTGTTGAGGGCCCGTACGAGCTCGGTGGCGGCCTGGGCGCGGGCGGCCAGCGCCGGGGCGGCGTCGCGCTCGGCCTCGCGGATGGCGGCGGCGACGCGCGCGGAGCGGTCGGCGGCGGCGCGGTGGCGCAGGACGGTCTCGGCGGCCTGCCAGGCGGAGTGCAGGGTGCGGGCGTCGTTGAGCTCGCGGCGCTGGGCGGCGGCGGCCTTCTCGGCCGCGGCGAGGGCCAGGGAGGCGTGCCGGTAGGCGATCTCGGCGGCGACCAGGGAGCTGCGGCCGCGCCCGGTCTCGGCGTCGGTGACGGCGTGGGCCGCGGCGGCGACCTGTTCGGCCAGCTCGCCGGCCCGGCCGCGCTCCTCGAAGGCGCGGGCGGACAGGCGGCGGGCGAGGGCGCGGGTGCGGCGCTCGGAGCCGGCGTGCACGCCGCGGGCCTGCTCGCGCTTGACGGCCGCCTCGGCGATGCGGGAGAGCAGGTCGAGGGAGCCGGCGGTGAAGTCCCGCTCGGCGGTGAGCTCGGCGCGGCGGCCGAGCTTGTGGGCGAAGCCGTGCACGAGGTCGGCGAGGCCGTCGGTGTCGCGGGTGTCGGTGACCGCGCGCAGCAGCAGGTCGGTGAAGTCCGAGTCGTTCTTGACGGCGAAGAGGCCGGCGGCCTCGCCCTCGTCGGCGTTCATCTCTCGCTGGTAGCGGAAGAGTTCGGGGTCCAGGCCGAGCTCGCCCAGGTGCTCGTTCCAGCGCTCGTGGATCTCCTCCCAGACCACGTCCAGGTGGGGGTAGGCCTTGCCGGCCTCGGTGAGGGCGTCGCGGAAGCCCTTCATCGTGCGGCGCCGTCCCCGTGCGCCGGAGGCGCCGGACAGCACAGAGCCGGAGGCGCCGTCGGCGGTGGTGCGCATCGCGCTGGACTCGGCGACGGGCAGCGCGTCCAGGCTCAGGCCCGGGCCGGGGCGGAAGGAGTACCAGGCCTCGGCGAACTTGCGCGGGTCGTTGGAGACCTGGCGGCCGCGCCACTCGCTGACCTTGCCGACCACGATGGTCTCGCCCGTCAGGACGTGCTGCCACTCCAGGGCCACGTGCCCGCAGTCGTCCGCCAGCAGGAACTTGCGCAGCACGCCCGAGCTGGCGCCGCCCAGGGTGTTGCGGTGGCCGGGCAGCATGACCGAGAAGATGAGCTTGAGGAGGACGGACTTGCCGCCGCCGTTCTCCAGGAAGAGCACGCCGGCCGGCGCGGGGCGGCGCGGCGGGCCGACGGGCTCCTCCTCGAAGAACTCCGCCTGCGTCGGCGCGGGCGTGGGCACGGGCGCGCCCACGCCCCGGAGGTCCAGCACGGTGTCGGCGTAGCGCGCACCGGCGGGCCCGATGGAGTAGAGGCGGACCCGGGACAGCTCGTACATGGCGGACTCTCGTGTGTGGCGGGACGGTGGTCAGGCGGAGTGGCTGTGCTGGTTTTCGAAGAAGGGCAGGCCGGCGTCGGCGACCAGGTCGAGGGCGTCGGCCCCGTCCGGCGGGAGGAGGGTCGCGCTGCCGTCGCCCACGGTCACGACGCCGAGCTCCAGCAGCTCGGCCATGGCGGCGGTGCCGGCCATGTCGCGGACCTGGAGCTGGTAGCGGGCCGTGGTGCGGTAGGCGCCGCCGGCGTCGTCGCCGGTGCGCTGCAGGAAGCCGGAGTCGACGAGGAAGGCGACGGCCTTGGCGATGATGCCCGTGGTGGAGCCGGCCAGGCGGCGGGCGTCCTTGGTGGCGCCGGTCGCGCTGCGGCGCGCGTAGACCCGCCAGGCGGCCTCCAGGCCGGGGGCGTCCGTCGTCGGGTCGGTGTTCTCGCCCTGCTCGGCGGCGCGCTCCTCCAGGCGGCGGCACGCCTGCCGGACGAACGCGTCCACGCCGTTGACCGTGAGCCGGCCGATGTAGCCGTCGTCGGCCAGGTCCTCCGGGCGCGGGAAGGCCAGGGCGGCGACCGCGAGGTGGGCGAGGCCGTGCAGGAAGCGGTCGCCGGAGTCGACGGTGGCGCGGCGGGCGTAGTCGCCCATGCGGACGGCGAAGACGGAGTCCTCGGCGGCGGTCACCGCCATGCCGGCGCGCGTGGACACCTCCAGGACGATCAGGCCGAGACCGGCCGCGACGGCGTCGGCGAGGCGCGCGAACGCGGGGTCGTCGCGGTGGCGGCGGAGCAGCTCGGCGTACTCGGCGTCCCGTGCGGGCACGAGCTTGGGCTGCAGCCCGAACGCGACGAGGCGCGCGGCGTCCGCGGCGTCCGCCGGGGTCACGGTGCCGGTGCCGCCGGTGGCGGGTGCCTCACTGCTCTCGGGCGCGCCCGTGCCGGGCTCGTCGGCCGGGGCCTCGGCGTCGTACTCAGTCACGGTGTGCTTCTCCTGCGGAAGAGGTCGTGCGGTGGGTTCGGCACCGCCGGGACGCGCCGTCGCGGCCGGTCGCCGTCGCGGCGGAAGGGCGGGCCGGGCTTCCCGGGAACGCGTCGGCGGCCGTTGCGGCCGCGGGGTTCTCCGTGCCGGGACGTCTGCCGGCGCCTTCCTTCCCGCCGCAGCGGCGAGGAGACGTGCGGTGCAGGCCGGCGGTGCCGGGACGGCCGCAAGCCGTCGGCGTCGCCCGCGGGCGAGCCGCAATGCCGGGCCGGTCGCACCCGCGGACCGCACGCCACAGGCGCCCCGTCATGACGCCTCCGCGCGGTCCGCCGCCATTCCGGCCGCGTCCAGGAGGGCCGTGCCGACGATGAGGTCGGCGCCGCCGAATTCGGGGTCGTCGAGGACGGTGCCGTCGTCGACGGCGAAGAGCAGGGACTGCTCGCCCTGGCGGTAGGCCGTGCCGACCGCGGGGCTGGCGGCGTGGACGGCGAGGAGGGCGACGAGGTAGGGCAGTTCGGGGTCGCGGCGGCGGGCCTCGGCGAGGAGGCCGGAGAGGCGCCGCGGGGCGTCGGGCGGCAGGCTGAGCAGCTCCATGGCGCTCGCCAGCTGCTCCTCGCTGAAGCGGCTGTCGTCCGGCGTGGCGATGAGGTCCGGCTCGGGCATCTCCGCCCCGAGGTGCTCGCGCTCGGCGGGCGGGGTGAGCAGCATGTCGACGAGGTCGCCGACGCGGACGGAGACGGGCGTGCGCAGGCCGGTGCCGCGGGCGAAGAAGGCGTCGGTGACGCGCCCGGCCTGCTCCAGCGGCAGCGGCAGCACGGGGGCGAGGAGCTGCCCGTAGAGGTCGAGGCCGGCGCGGCCGGCGGAGGTGGCGAACGCCTGCCGGTCCTGCTCGGCGCGGAACAGCGGCCCGGCCTCCAGCAGGCGGGACTGCAGCTGGGTGTGGCGGCGGATGCAGTCCTTGACGATGTCGACGAGCTCGGCGGCGCGGCGCTTGTTCTCGGGCTCCTCGGCCTCGTCGCGCGCCTTGCGGATGTTGGTGAGGATCGCGTTCTCGTGGCGGTAGCGGTCGGCGACGTGGTCGAGCGCTTCGGCGATCATGTCGGGCACGGCGCGCAGCCAGTCGACGGCGCGGACGTTGCGCCGGGTGGCGTCGAGGGTCTTGCGGAGGGTCTCCGCATACTGCACGGTCCGGTAGCGGGCCTGCTCGGCGGCGAGCTGGGCGTCGGCGAGGCGGCCCCGGCTGATGAGGACCTCCAGCTTCACCTCGGCGGCGATCTGGGCGCTGGTGACGTCGGTGTCGAGGGCGCCGACCAGGACGTTGACGGCCTCGTCGGTGGTGCGGAGGAAGACGGTGCCCCCGGGCCCGGGGACCTCCTCGACGAGCTTGAAGTCGTAGTCGCGCCGGACGTAGACGCCGTCGGCCCCGAAGGTGCCGTAGACGGCGCGGAAGCCGCGGTCGACGCTGCCGACGTTGATGAGGTTCTCCAGCACCCAGCGGGCCACCCGCTCGTGCTCGGCCTGCGGACGCCCGGGCGCCTGTGCGGCGACGCGCGGCTGCAGGCGGGCCACTATCTGCTCGTGGTCGGCGCCGGTGTCGAAGTCCATGTTGAGCGTGACCAGGTCGATGGCGGCGAGCGCCACCTCCGCCATCGCGTAGACGCCGTACTCGCCCGCGAGGTTGGCCTTGCGCGCGTCCAGGTCGTGCAGCGGCGCGGTGCAGGCGAGCGCGCGCAGGCGGCGGGCCAGGCCCTCGTCGGCGGCCGGGCCCGGTGCCGGCCGCGACGGCCCGTTGAGCTGGGGCGGAGCGGCCGCCGGGGCTGGAGAAGTCACGTCGCACAGAGTAGGCGGTCGCACGGACAACGGACGAAACGGCACGGGCGGAATGTCCGCCGCGTCCCTAGTGTGTGGCTCCGCCTTCCGCACGGATGTCCGTGGTGCGCCCGGCGGCGGTGACGGCGATCACACAGAGTGCCTCCGCGGCGGCGGGGACGGGCAGGGAGGGCAGGGCCCGGTCGGTGACCTGTCCGGGGGCGTAGGGGACGTGGACGAATCCGCCCCGCAGCCCGGGGCGTTCGGTGGCGGCGAGGTGCATCAGGCCGTAGAAGACGTGGTTGCAGACGAAGGTGCCGGCGGTCTGGGAGACCGACGCGGGCAGGCCGGCGTCCCGGACGGCGGCGACGCACGCCTTGACGGGCAGGGTGGAGAAGTAGGCGGCGGGGCCGCCGGGGACGACGGGCTCGTCGACGGGCCGCGCGCCGGCGTTGTCGGGGATGCGGGCGTCGTCGATGTTGACGGCGATGCGCTCGACGGTGACGTCGGGGCGGCCGCCTGCCTGCCCCACGCACAGCACGACGTCGGGCGCGGTGCGCTCGACGGCCTCCCGCAGGGCGTCGAGGGAGGCGCCGAAGGCGCAGGGCAGCCGGGCGGTGGAGAGGACGAGCCCCTCGGGCGGGTGCGCCGCGGCCGCGCGCACGGCCTCCCAGGACGGGTTGAGGGCCTCTCCGTCGAAGGGCTCGAAGCCGGTGAGCAGGACGCGGGTCATGATGGTCGTTCCCTTCCCGGGGCCGTCAGACGGCGAAGAGGTACATGATGGCGATGTTGCAGCCGAGCAGGGCGACGGCCGTGGGAAGTTGCGCCTTGATGGGCCCGTACTGGTCCTTCAGTTCGAGCAGGGCCGCGGGGACGACGTTGAAGTTGGCGGCCATGGGCGTCACGAGCGTGCCGCAGAAGCCGGCGAGCATGCCGATGGCGAGGACGGCCGGGCCGTTGCCGTGCTCCTGGACGACGAGGACCGGCCAGCCGACGGCCGCGGTCATGACGGGGAAGGCGGCGAAGCCGTTGCCCATGACGACGGTGAACAGGAACATCCCGACGCAGTAGACGACGACGGCCAGGAAGAGGGAGCCGTCGGGCAGCACCGCGGTGGTCATCCTGCGGACCTGGTCGCCCACGCCGGCGACGGAGAAGATGGTGCCGAGGGTGGCGAGGAGCTGGGGCAGCAGCATGGCCCAGCCCATCGACTCCAGCATGGACCGCCCGGCGTGCACGGGCGTCGAGATCCGCTTCTCGCGCAGCATCACCATGCCCACCGCGAGGGCGACGACGGCGCCGATGCCGAGTCCGAGGATGGTCTCGCTGCCCTTCTGCAGGACGGGTTCGCCGCCCACGGAGAGCTTCTTGACGCCGACCGCGCAGACCAGGGCGACGACGGGGATGGTGAGCGCGGGGACGAAGAGGCGGCTGCCCCACTGCTCGGCCCGCGCCTCCCGCTGCGCGGGCGTCGCCGCGGTCCCCTTGCCGCGGCCGGTGAAGCCGAAGCCGGCGAGGCAGACCATGACGAGGACGGCCGCGCCCAGGGGCTCGGGCGGGGCCGACTTGTCGGCGACCCAGGTGCCGTAGACGAACCCGAGGCCGAGCAGGCCCCAGAAGGCGGCGGTGCCGACGCGCTTGGGGTTGGTGCGGTCGGTGAGCATCTGCGCGGCCATCACCAGGAAGATGCCGCCGACCAGCCAGTAGAACCATTCCGCCTTGATCACTTGACGTTCTCCCCGGGCTCGGCGTTGCGGCCGGGCCCGCCGGCCCCCGCGAGCAACTGGCGGTCGAGCCGCAGCAGCCGCCAGCCGTGGACGGCGAGGGCGCACAGGGCCGTGGGAATGGCCCACAGCGCGAGCTGCAGCGGTTCGAGGTGCGTGTGGTACGTGGTGTTGACGAAGCCGGTGATCAGCAGGATCGAGCCGACGGCCAGGAAGACGTCCTCGCCGAAGAAGAGCCCGACGTTGTCCGCGCTCGCGGCGAACGAGCGGACCTTCTCGCGGGCCTTCTCGCCCAGCGGCCCGTGGCGGCGCTCGGCGGCGCCCTCGGCCATGGGCGCGGCGAGCGGCCGCACGGTCTGGGCGTGCCCGAAGACGTTGTTGAGGCCGACGGCGGCCGCGATCTGGCGCAGCAGGAGGTAGAGCGCGAGGAAGCGGCCCGCGGTGAGCCCGGCGAAGCGGGTGATCAGGCGGCGGGCCTGTTCCTGGAGGCCGTGGTGTTCGAGCAGGCCGATGACGGGCAGCGTGATCACGAAGATCGTCACCGAGCGGCTGGAGGCGAACCCGGTGCCGAAGGCGGCCAGGACGCGCTGGGGGGAGAGGCCGCCGAGGAGGCCGGTGACGATGCCGGCGGCCCCGACCACCAGCAGGGGGTTGCGTCTCGTGGCGAAGCCGAGCACGACCACGAGGACGCCCAGGAGAACGATCATGCGCTCCGCCTTCCGGGATCCCGGACGGACCTCACTCGATCAGGTGAGGGGATTGGCGAGGAGGCTAAGATATTGTTCAACAATTCTCAATAGGTATTGGGGATGACGATGGCCCTGTCCACTGCGCAGCGCGTGGCCGACGCGCTCCGCGACCGCATCGAGGGCGGCGGCCTGCCGCCCGGCACCCGGCTCTCGGAAGAGGCCCTCGGCCGGGACCTCGGGGTCTCGCGCAACACGCTGCGCGAGGCGTTCCGCCTGCTCATCCACGAGAGCCTGGTCGTGCACCGGCTCAACCGCGGCGTCTTCGTCCGCGTCGTCGACGCCGCCGACGTCACCGACATCTACCGCGTGCGCGCCGCCCTGGAGCGCGCCGGCGTCCGGGCCGCCGCGGGGGCCGGGCGGCCGCTGCGCGAGGCCGTGACCGCGGCGGTGGACGAGGCCGAGCGCGCCGCCGCCGGGGGCGACTGGCAGGAGGTCGGCTCGGCCGACCTGCGCTTCCACCGCGCGCTGGCCGCCCTGTCCGGCAGCCCGCGCATCGACGCCGCGATGGACCGGCTGATGGCCGAACTACGCCTGGCCTTCCACGCGATGCCCTCGGCGCACCGCTTCCACGAGCCCTTCCTGGCGCGCAACCGCGCCCTCGCCACGCTCCTGGAGGACGGTGAGTACGGGCGCGCGGAGAGCGAGCTGACCACCTATCTGGACGACGCCCTGGAGCTCATCCTGGGCGCCCTGCGGGAGCGGGAAGGGGAGAACGCATGAACGCCCACGGCACCGCCGTGCTCGACCTCAACGCCGACCTCGGGGAGGGCTTCGGGCGCTGGCACCTGACCGACGACGAGGCCCTGCTGTCCGTGGTGACGAGCGCGAACGTCGCCTGCGGCTTCCACGCCGGCGACCCCTCCACGATGCGCCGGGTCTGCGAGCGGGCCGCCGAGCGGGACGTGCGCATCGGCGCGCAGGTCTCCTACCGCGACCTGGCCGGCTTCGGGCGCCGCGCCATGGACGTGCCCCCGGACGAGCTCGCCGACGAGATCACCTATCAGATCGGCGCCCTGCGCGCCTTCGCGCGCGCGGCCGGCTCGGACGTCGCCTACGTCAAGCCGCACGGGGCGCTCTACAACCGCACGGTCGCCGACGCCGAGCAGGCCGCGGCCGTCGTCGCCGGGGTGCTGCGCGCCGGCGGGGCCCTGCCCGTGCTGGGCCTGCCGGGCTCCCGGCTGCACGAGGCCGCCGCCGGGGCCGGCCTGCCGGTGGTCACCGAGGCGTTCGCCGACCGCGCCTACACGGCCGCCGGCACCCTGGTGCCGCGCCGGACCCCCGGCGCGGTCGTCCTCGACCCGGACGCCGTCGTCGCCCGCTCCGTGCGGATGGCCCGGGAGGCGGCCGTCACGTCGCTGACGGGCGAGGAGGTCACGGTCCGGGCCCGCTCCCTGTGCCTGCACGGCGACACTCCGGGCGCCGCGGACCTCGCCCGCCGGGTCCGCGCCGCGCTGGAGGCCGCGGACGTCCGTCTGGAGGCCTTCGCATGACCGCGCCCCGCGCGGACGCCCCGCCGCCCCGCCGCCCCCTGCGCGTCGGCCCGCACGCCCTGCTCGTCGAGGTGGCGGGCACCGAGGAGGCGCAGGCGCTGCACGCCGAGCTGCTGCGGCGCCGCGCCGGCGGGACCCTGCCGCCCGTGACCGAGATCGTGCCGGCCGCGCGGACCGTCCTCCTCGACGGACTGGCCGACCCGCAGGCCCTCGCCGCCGACATCGTGCACTGGGACGTGCCGCCGCTCGCGGCCGCCGGCAGCGAGCCCGTCGTCCTGCCGGTCCGCTACGACGGGGCCGACCTCGCGGAGGTCGCCGCCCTGTGGGGGGTCGCCGAGGACGAGGTCGCCCGCCTCCACTCAGGTCTCGAATTCCGCGTCGCGTTCTGCGGGTTCGCCCCCGGCTTCGGCTATCTGACCGGCCTGCCGGAGCGTCTGCACGTGCCCCGCCGGGCCACGCCCCGCACCTCCGTGCCCGCGGGCGCCGTCGGCCTGGCAGGCCCGTACACCGGCGTCTACCCCCGCTCCTCCCCCGGCGGATGGCAGCTCATCGGCCGTACGGACGCGGTTTTGTGGGACGCCGCGCGGGAACCGGCGGCGCTGCTGGCACCCGGCACCCGCGTACGGTTCGAGGTGACCATATGACCGGGACCGAAACGGACAGCCGAGTGCCCGGAACGGACGGAAGCACGCCCGGAACGGACAACCGCCCGGACGGCGGCGCGCCCGCCCTGACCGTCGTCCGGCCCGGCGCCCTGACGACCGTGCAGGACCTCGGCCGGCCCGGCCACGCGCACCTGGGCGTGGGCCGCTCCGGCGCCCTGGACCGGCCCGCGCACGCGCTCGCCAACCGCCTCGTCGGCAACCCGCCCGGCCGCGCCGCGCTGGAGACCACCGTCGACGGCTGCGCCGTGCGCACCGCGGCGGCGGTGACCGTCGCGGTGACCGGCGCCCCCTGCCCGGTGCGGGTCGACGGCCGCCCCGTGGCGTGGGGTGCCGCGGTGCGGGTCCCGGCGGGCGCGGTGCTCGACGTGGGCCGGGCCTCCTGGGGGCTGCGCAGCTACGTGGCGTTCGCGGGCGGCCTCGCCGTGCCGCCCGTCCTCGGCAGCCGCTCCCGCGACCTGCTGTCGGGGCTGGGGCCGGAGCCGTTGACCGCGGGCGCGCAGCTGCCGCTCGGCGCGCCCTGCGGGCCGTCCACGGGCGCCGACGCCGTCCCGTGGCCGGGCCCGCCGGTCGGTGCTCTGGTGCTGCCGGTCGTGCTCGGTCCGCGCGACGACTGGTTCACGCCCGCCGCGCTGCGCACCCTGGCCGGCGGCGGCTTCCGGGTGGCGGCCGCGAGCAACCGGATCGGCCTGCGCACGGAAGGCCCGGCCCTGGAGCGCGCCGCGGAGGGCGAGCTCCCGAGCGAGGGGATGGTCCTGGGCGCGGTCCAAGTGCCCCCGGACGGCCGCCCCGTCGTCTTCCTCGCCGACCACCCGACGACCGGCGGCTATCCCGTCGTCGGCGTGGTGCCCGAGGCGGAACTGGCCGCCGTGGCGCAGGCCGTGCCCGGCACGCCGGTGCGGTTCGTGCCCGTACGGGGCTGACGCCGCGGCGGCGGCCGCGCTCCCCGGGCCCGGCCGGTTCCGGTGCCCGGCAGTCCCGCCGCCCGGCCGCCGCCCGGGGCCCGCGCCCCGGGCCTGCGGCCCCCGCGTTCAGTCCAGGCCGCGGATGATGTGCGACTCCGCATCCGGGTCCTCGCCGGTGCGTTCCGGCGTCTCGCCCGGGACCGGACGGCGGGCCCGCGCGGTCTCCTCCCGGCTCTCGCCCCGGTGCTGCATCCGCTCGCCCTGTCCCTTGAGCTGCTCCACGGCCGCCTCCTCGCCTCGCCGAACCCCCGGAAACCGACTGGCCGGGTTCCCCCAGGGTGACGGCCCGAAACCGGCCCCCAACACAGGGGAAATCGCCAGATATGACGACCACCATTCAGGTGAAAATCCCTCCAATCAGGTTAAAATGCAGGCAGGTCCGACCTGACACGGAAAGAAGGTGGCTGACGTGACCGCTCCTACGTCGCCCCGGATAGAACAGCACCCGGACATCCTGGCGCTCCGCGCCCACTCCGAAGCGGCGACGAGCACGCCCGTCGCCCAGGCCGTCGAGGCACTCGCCCTTCTCTGCGGTGTCTATCTGGCCGCCTCTCCATGGATTGTGGGCTTCAGCGGCGCCTCCACTCTTGCCATCCATAACCTGATCGTGGGAGTCGCCTTTGCTTGCCTGGTCGGCGGTTTCGGCCCGGCCTACGAGCGCACGCACGCGATGAGCTGGGCCGCCCTGGGCCTCGGCGCCTGGACGATCATCTCCCCCTGGGTCGTCTCCGGGCACGCCTTCATCACGCACGCCGTCGTCAGCAACGTCATCACCGGCGCGGTGGCGTGCCTGCTGGCCCTCGCCCTGGCACGCATGGGGATGGCGAGGTCACGGCAGTAACCGCTGCACGGTCTGAAAAAGGCTGAATTTCGCCGTTCTCTCCGTTCGCGCCGTCACCTCTCGGCGGTCTTCCCCCTCCGGCCCCGCCGCCCGCACACCGGGCGGCGGGGCCGGAGCGCTTCCCGGGCGGCGAACGCCGGGCCGCAAACACCGGCCGCAAACACCGGGCGGCAACAACAACCGCCCGATTCACTCCGGGGGATGAAAACTCGGGTGATCTTCGTACCTGATGACTCCGCCGGACGGGAAGTGGCAATGCTCCCCCTCCCACTGATCACTCCAACCTCATGAGGTCCGACGCATGACGATCGAGGCGCTGCCCGAGGGGCCGCGCGACCGGGGGAAGGCCCAGGGATGAGTCACCTCTACAGCTACAGCGCGCCCGGGGTCGGCACGGGCCGGGGGACGGCACTGCCCGCCGCGTCCGCGGCGGAGAACCTCCGGCTCACCCTCGTCTACTTCCTCCCCAACTACCTCAAGGGCGTCTTCCGCTCCCGGCCCCGGATCGCCGCCCTCCTCGCCCGGGCGGACACCTCCCGGCACGGCCTGGAGGCCATGCGCCGCCTGCGCCGCCGGTACGGCCGCGGCCCGGTCATGGTGCGCGGCGCCGCCGGCCCCACGCTCCTCGTGCTGGACGCCGACGACGCCCGGCAGGTCCTCTCGGGGCCGGTGGGGGTGTACGCGGTCGACACCTGGGAGAAGGTGAGCGGGTTCGCGGCGGTCCAGCCCGAGACGCTGGTGGCCTCGCACGGCCGGCAGCGCATGGTGCGCCGGATGTTCAACGACGCGGTCCTGGACGCCGGCTGCCCGGTGCACCGGCTCGCCGACCGCTTCCTGCGGGTCGCCGGCGAGGAGGCCGCGGCCCTGCTGGGCCCCGAGGCGGTGGCCGGGCTGCGCCCGGAGACGCTGCGCGAGGGCTTCGAGCGCGTGGGGCGGCGCTGCTTCCTGGGCGAGGCCGCCGCCGACGACGAGGAGTTCTCCCGGCTCCTGGCCGGGCTGCTCGCCGAGGCCAACTGGATGGGTGCGCGCCGCTGGCGGGCCCGCCGCACCCGCCGGCTCCGCCGCAGGATGATGCAGCGTCAGGCCCGCTATCTGTACGAGGCCGATCCGCGCAGCCTGGCGGGGCTGTTCGCGGCGGCTCCCCGCGGCCCCGAGACCGCCCCGGAGTGCCAGGTCAGCCACTGGTTCATGGCGCTCGGCGCGCTGAGCGCCGTCGCCGCGCAGACGCTCGCCCTGCTCGCCACGCACCCGCGCCACCACGAGCGCGCGACGGAGGAGATCCGGGCGGCGGACCGCACCCACGGGCCGCGCACGGTCCCGGGCTTCCTCGGCATGCCCTACCTGCGCGCCTGTGTGCAGGAGGCGGCCCGGCTGTGGCCACCCGTGACCGGCCTCGCCCGCCGGACCACCGGCGAGACCCGCTGGCGGGACTCGGTCGCACCGGGCGGTGTCAACGTCCTCGTGCCCACCGCGTTCCACGCCCGCGACGGCGAACGGATCGGGTACGCGCACCGGTTCGCGCCCGAGAAGTGGCTGGACGGCACCGCCGAGCGCGACTGGGCGGTCAGCCCGTTCAGCCGGGGCGAGGCCCAGTGCAGCGGCATGGAGCTCGGACTGCAGCTGGCCACGGCGTTCGTCGCCGAGCTGCTGCGCGGCGGGGAGCTGGCCGTCGCCGGGGCCCGGCTCGGCCCCGGCCACCCGCTCCCGTACACCTTCGACACCTCGCGGCTGCGGATCGGGATCCGCGCCGCCCGTACACCGGAGGAGGGCGCATGACGGCCGAGGGCACGCCGGGTTCCCGGGACACGGGAGCCGGACCGAAGGACGCGGCGGCCGCCCGGCTCACCGCCGTGGCCCGCGAGCTGGGCGAGGCCGCGGAAGCCGTCCGGGCGGCCGGGCTCGCGGTCACGGCCGTCGCCGGCGACCCCGCGCTGCTCGCCTCGCTCGGCCGCTCGCCCCGCCGCGGGCTGCGGGCGGCGCAGGCCCTGGCCCACGTCCTCACCGACGCCGCGGGGCTCGGCTACGCCCCCGACGGGGGGCGGGCCGGCCGGATCGCCCGGCTGGCCGGCGCCGCCGCCGTCCGCAGGAGCCTCGCGGCCGATCTGGCGGCCACCGCGCTGCGGCTGCGGATCCGGCTGTGCGCGACGCGGCACGCGGAGTACGCCGCGCAGAGCCCGGTGCGGCGGCTGCTCGTCGCCGTCGAGGCCGGGCTGCCCGAGCTGGCCCTGCGCATCCTCCGCGAGCGCGTGCGCGTCCGGGGCGCCGGGCACACCCTGGCCGCGCTCGCCCCCGCGCTCGGCGACGTGAGCGCCTGGTGCGCGCTGACGGACGGCAATCCGTTCAACGACGCGGCGGCCTGGCACACGGTCACGGGCACCGCGGACGGGGCCGGTTCCGTGCCCGGCCCCCGCACCGGGGCCCGGCCCGGCCTCCTCCGGAGCCGGGAGAGGGCCGTCGCCGAGCCGCCGGACCCGGCGTTCCTCGACGGCCTGGACGACGACGGCGGCATCACCGCCCACCTGCGCAACCTGGCGGCCCTCGGGCCCGGCAGAATGCTCACCCGGCACGTCACCGGCCCGGACGGCGTCGCCCGCTGCCTGGTGCTGCTGCCCGGCCCGGGGTTCGTCCTGCCGCGCACGGCCTCCCCGCAGGAGCTGGTCGGAGCCGTCGCCGGGCTCAACCGCGGCGACTCCCCGTACACCCGGGCCGTCCGCGAGGCCCTGCTGCGCACGGTGCCCGAAGGGATGCCGGTCGCGCTCGTCGGGCACGGCCACGGCGGCGCGGCGGCCGGGCACCTGGCCCGTGCCCCGGAGGCGGGCACCCGCCTGCGGTTCACGCACGTCGTCGCCGTCGGCTCGCCGGCCGCACCCCGGCGCCCGTCCGACCCCCGCACCCGCCTCGTCGCCCTCGCCGAGGAGCACGACCTGACGCCCCGTCTCGGAGGCCACGGCCCCGTCCCGGCCCTCCCCCCGCCGCCCGGCCTGCTGGAGATCACCTGGGCGGACCCCTCGTACGACGTCCCGCAGTGCCACGGCGCGGAGGCCTACGCCCACAGCCTCGACAAGACCGCCCCCGAGACCCGCGACCGGGTGGACGAGCTGCTCGCCCCGTACCGGGGCCGGGCCGGGCGGTCCGTCGTCCACCGCCTCCCGGCCGGGTAGGCCGGCGCGCCCGAGTGTCCGAAGCACCTTCTGCAAACCTCACGGAGAACTGTCGATGACGCCGGTACCGCGACGCCGCGAGTGGCACTCCCTCCCCTTCCCCCTCGCGCTGCTGGAGCTCAGGAGACAGCGGCAAGCGCTGCGGGCGCACAACCTGCACGACACCTACGGGGCCGGCGGGGAGCGCCCCCGTACGCCCACCGCCGCGCTGCTGCCCCACCGCAGCTACGACGGCTCGGGGTACGACCCCGCCGATGCCGACATGGGCCGGGCGGGCACCCGGTTCGACCGCAACTGCGCCCTGCCGGAGACCTTCCCCGAGCCGGAGGACGACGGCCTGCTCTCGCCCAGCCCCCGGGAGGTCAGCCGGCAGCTGCTGCGCCGCTCCGGCTTCCGCCCGGCCACGGGGCTGAACCTGCTGGCGGCGGCCTGGATCCAGTTCCAGAACCACGGCTGGTTCAGCCACGGGGAGAACAAGACCGACGGCCCGCTGGACGTGCCGCTGGCCGCCGACGACGACTGGCCGCAGTGCCCGATGCTCGTCCGCCGCTCCCGCCCCGACCCGGCCCGACGTCCCGGCCCCACCGGCCCGGCGCACCCGCCCACGTACGAGAACACCGTCAGCCACTGGTGGGACGGCTCCCAGCTGTACGGTTCGAGCGAGGAGCGCTGCCGGGCCCTGCGCACGGGCGAGCGGGGCAAGCTCGCCCTGACGGACGGGCGGCTGCCCGACGAGACGGCGCCGGGGCTGTCCGGGATCGACCTCACGGGCTTCAACGACAACTACTGGGTCGGGCTGTCCCTGCTGCACACGCTCTTCGCCAAGGAGCACAACGCCATCTGCGACCGGATCGCCGCGGCCCACCCCACGTGGGGTGACGAGCGGCTCTTCCAGACGGCCCGGCTCGTCAACGCCGCCGTCATGGCGAAGATCCACACCGTGGAGTGGACCCCGGGGGTGGTCTCCCACCCCGTCACCCGGGCGGCCATGCACATGAACTGGTACGGCGTCCTGCCCGCCCGGGTGCGGCGCCGGGTCGGCCGGTTCGGCAGCGGGGAGTCGCTGTTCGGCATCCCCGGCTCCCCCACGGACCACCACACCGCGCCGTATTCGATGACCGAGGAGTTCGTCGCGGCCTACCGGATGCACCCCCTCATCCGCGACGAGTACGCGATCCACTCGCACCGCTCGGGCGCGCTGATCGAGCGCACGGGCTTCGACGAGCTGCAGGCTCTGGCCACCCGGCCGGCGGTGGACAGATACGGCCTCGCGGACCTGCTGTACTCCTTCGGCGTGATGAACCCCGGGGACATCACGCTGCACAACCACCCCGACTGCCTGCGCGACCTCGCGCGGATCTCCGGCGAGCACGTGGATGTCGGCGCGGTGGACATCCTGCGCGACCGGGAACGGGGCGTCCCGCGCTACACCGCGCTGCGGGCGGCGCTGCACCGCCCGCCGGTCTCCGGCTTCGAGGAGCTGACGGGGGGTGACGTGGGGCTCGCGGCCGAGCTGCGCGAGGTCTACGACGGACGGCTGGACCGCGTCGACACCATGGTCGGCATGTACGCCGAGCAGCGGCCGCGAGGGTTCGCGTTCAGCGACACGGCGTTCCGGGTGTTCGTCCTGATGGCGTCCCGGCGGCTGAAGAGCGACCGCTTCTTCACCCGGGACTACCGCCCGGAGGTCTACACCCCCGAGGGCATGGAGTGGATCGACCGCACCGGCATGACCGACGTGCTGATGCGCCATCACCCGGAGCTGGCCCCGGCGCTGCGGGGGGTGCGCAACGCGTTCGCGCCCTGGCGGATGCTGCGGCCCGGGGGGATCCGGTGATGGGCGCCGGCGCGGAGCAGGCGCCCTGGTCGCAGCCCGTCCGGGCGCAGGCCTGCTCGCTGCGGGAGCAGGCGGCCCGGCTGCGGTCGAGCGCCGAGGAGGTGGCCTCGCTCGGCGCGGAGGGCGCGGCCCTGCACAAACGGATGACCGCTCATGCGGACCGCGCGGAGACGGCCGCGCGCTCGCTGGAGCGCGCGGCCGATGCCCTGGCCCGGCACGAGGCGGTTCTGGCGGCCCTGGACCGCCGCTTGGAGGAGGGTGACTCCGGTCCGCTGCGGCCGCGGTGGCGGTAGCCCTGCCGGGCGGACAGGAGCGGGCGGACGGCAGCCGTAAGCGACCAGGCCGTCGTCCGGATTCCGCCGGACCCTCGCCGTCGCGGCGGAGTGAGAGAGCGCCCCGCGCCCTCCGCTCCGCCGCCGCGGCGAGCGACCACAAGCGTGGAGCCCGGCGGTGCCGACGCCGCGGCGGCCCGACGCGACCCTAACGGGCCGCCAGCGCGGCCGGGTCGCGGGCGTACCAGCGTTCGTCGCGGAGCTCGGCCAAGCCCTGGTCCACGAGGCCCTGGACGTGCTTCGTGACGGTACGCGGCTGATAGCCGGCGGCCGCGCACAGCTCTTCCAGGGAGGCTCCGGCAGCGCCGCACGTCCGCAGGCTCTCCCAGGTGCGCACGATGTGCCGGCCGAGCTCGGGGGCGGCGGGCGGGGCTGCGCGCTCCGCGGCGGCACGCTCCGGCACCGCGGCCGGCCGGGCCGCGGGCCGGGCCGCCGCCCGCTCCAGGGGCCGCTCCGGCGCCTTCTGCGCCACCGGCTGCCGGGCGGCGGACGGCGCGGCGGACTGCGCGGCCGTGTGCGCGACGGCCGGCTGCGGGGCCGCGGCCGGGGAACGGCGGCGGACGGCCGCGCCGACCGGGCGCGGAGTGCGGTTGACCCTGCGGTGCCTGCGGCCCTTCTGGCGTTTGCTCATGGATGTACCACTGCTCCGTCCTGTGGCGGGGTGCGTTGCTGCGTGCTCTCCCCCGGGTCAACCCGGCGGTCATCAGGCGGTTACGGCCATGTCTTCGAGTGTGCGGGACATCACGCGCGAGCCCGGCAGGGCACGCCGCAAGTGCTTCTGGTGGCATATGTGACGCTTGGGGCGTGCGCATTCTGATAGTCGAGGACGAGACGGGGCTGGCCGGTTCCCTGCGGCAGGGGCTGGCCGCCGAGGGCCATCTGGTGGACGCCGTCCACGACGGCCACCGCGGCCTGGAGGCGGCACTCACCGGCGTGTACGACGTGATCGTGCTCGACGTGATGCTGCCGGGCCCGAGCGGCTACGAGATCTGCCGGCGGCTGCGCGGGCTCGGCCAGTGGACGCCGGTGCTGATGCTGACCGCCAAGGACGGCGAGTACGACGAGGCGGAGGGGCTCGACGCGGGGGCCGACGACTACCTGTCGAAGCCGTTCTCCTTCGTGGTGCTGCTCGCCCGGCTGCGCGCGCTGGGCCGCCGCCGGGGCGGCGGTGGCACTCCCCCGCTGCGCGCCGGGGACCTGGTGCTGGACCCCGCGGCGCGCCGCTGCCTGCGCGGCGGCGTGGAGATCGAGCTGACCGCGCGCGAGCTGTCCGTCCTGCAGTACCTGATGGCGAACGCCGGGCAGGCGGTGGCCAAGCGCGACATCCTCGACGAGGTCTGGGACTTCCCCGGCGACACCGACCCGAACATCGTGGAGGTGTACGTCTCCTCGCTGCGCAGGAAGATCGACGCGCCGTTCGGCCGGCGCACGATCGTGACCGTGCACGGCACCGGCTACCGCATCGCCGCGGACGGCGGCGGCCCGTGACCGCCGCGCGCCGGCCACGGCTGCCGCGGACGCTGCGCGGCAGGTGCGCGGCCGCGGCGGCCCTGGCGATGGCGGTGGTGCTCGGCGTGGGCGGCACCTGGCTGTACACGGTGCTGCGCGCCAACCTGCTGGACACCACGACCGGCCGCACCGAGCTGGCCGCCCGCGAGGTGGCCGCGCAGGCGGACGCCGGGGAGCTGCCCGCGCTGCTGGCCTCGCCGCGTACGGGCGTGGACGTCGTGCTCGTCCTCGACGCGCACGGAGCGGTGGTCGCGACCACCCGGCCGTCGGCGGAGGCGCTCGCGCGGGAGGTCGCCCCGCTGCGCCCGGAGGCCGGGCACGACGCGGCCCACCGCATCCTGTCGGGCGGCCTTGCGGCGGGCGGTGACCGCGGCGACGTCGTGGTGGTGCGGGCCGCGGCGCCGCCGGGGCCGGGCGGGGAGCGGCAGGAGCGGTACGTCTACGCGCTGACGGTGCTCAACGACGTCGACGGCGCCACGCACGCGATCGCGGTCGGCCTCCTCGCGGGCGCCCCGCCGCTGATCGGCCTGGCCGCGGCCATCGCCTGGGCGGTGACGGGGGCGGCGCTGCGGCCGGTGACCACGATCCGTACCGAGCTGGCGGCCGTCACCGCGAGCGCGCTGGACCGGCGGGTGCCGGTGCCTGCGGCCGGTGACGAGGTGGCGCAGCTGGCCCGTACGGTCAACGCGACGCTGGACCGGCTGGAGCTGGCGGTGGGCCGGCAGCGGCAGTTCGTCGCCGACGCCTCGCACGAGCTGCGCAACCCCGTGGCCGCGGTGCGCTCCCGGCTGGAGGTGGCGCTGGCCGCGCCCGGCGGGCCGTCGCCCGAGGGCGTGCGGGCCGCGCTGGAGGACACCGTGCGGCTGCAGCACGTGGCGGCGGACCTGCTGCTCCTGGCCCGTTTCGACGCGCGGGCGCCGATGGCGGCCGGGGAGCCCGCGGACCTCGCTCTGCTGGCGGCCGAGGAGGCGGCCCGGCGCCCGGCGCCGCGGGTGCCGCTGACGGTGCGCGCCGCGGCTCCGGTGCCGCTGCGCGGCCGGACGGGGCAGCTGGAGCGCCTGCTGGCGAACCTGGTCGACAACGCCCTGCGGCACGCCGCCTCGCGCGTGGTGATCACGGCGTCGCTCGACGGGGCCGCGGGGCGGGCGGTGCTGGAGGTGGCCGACGACGGGCCGGGGATCCCCGAAGAGGAGCGCGAGCGGGTCTTCGAGCGGTTCGTCCGGCTGGACGCCGCGCGGGCCAGGGAGAGCGGCGGCAGCGGGCTGGGGCTGGCCATCGCCCGGGAGATCGCGCGCGCCCACGGCGGGGGCCTCGACGTGGCACCGGGCGGGACCGGGGCCCGCCTGGTGGCGTGGTTCCCGCTGTCCGGGGGCGCACCGCCCGAACAGTCCGGTTCCGAGGGCCTTGCTTACGGAACACGCGGTTCCTGAAGGTTCGCTCAGGAATCTCAGGATTCCTTCAGGCGGGGCCCACGATAGTGATCGTGTGACCGTGGATTCCGTGCACCTCGATGGCCGTGACGAGCACCGCGCGCAGGCGCGGGACCCGTCCGCCGCGGCGCGGCGCAACCAGGAGGCGCTGCTGCTCGGCCTGGCCGTCCTGATCAGCTGCTTCGGCTACGCGTACACCGGCCTCGCGACGACCGGCCGGATACCCGGCGGCTTCGCCGGGTTCGCGGGCGCGACGGCCTGCCTGGCGCTGGTGCCGCACCTGGCCGCGCGCCGCTGGGCCCCGTACGCCGATCCGCTGATCCTCCCCCTGGCCGTGCTGCTGTCCGGGACCGGCCTGGTGCTGCTGTACCGGCTGGACTTCTCCTACGGCGAGCGCTACTCCTCGGACCCGACGGCCGCCAACCAGCTGATGTGGACGGTCATCGGCGTGGGCCTGTGCGTGGGCGTGCTCGTCGCGCTGAAGGACCACCGCCGGCTCCAGCGCTACATCTACCTGACGATGGCCGTGGCGCTGGTGCTGCTGATGGCGCCGGCGTTCTTCCCCGACGACACCTACGGCGCCAAGCGCTGGATCTATCTCGGCTCGCTGTCGTTCCAGCCGGGCGAGTTCGTCAAGACCATGATCACGGTGTTCTTCGCGGGCTACCTGGTCATCCACCGCGACGCGCTGGCCCTGACCGGCCGCAAGGTGCTGGGCGTCCGGCTGCCGCCGGGCCGGCAGCTCGCGCCGATCCTGACGGTGTGGGTGCTGAGCCTGCTGGTCCTGGTCTTCGAGCGGGACCTGGGCACCTCTCTGATCTTCTTCGGGCTGTTCGTGGTGATGCTGTACGCGGCCACCGAGCGGTTCAGCTGGGTGCTGTGCGGCCTGCTGATGGCCTCGGCGGGCGCGGCCGTGGTCGGCTCGGTGGAGCCGCACGTCAAGGGCCGGATCGACGCCTGGCAGCATCCGTTCGAGGCGCTGCACAGCCAGCGGGCGGGATCGGACCAGCTCGCCAAGGCCCTGTTCGGCTTCGGCAGCGGCGGGATCACCGGCACCGGGCTCGGGCAGGGGCACCCCGAGCTGATCGGCTTCGCCGGCCGCAGCGACTTCATCCTCACCACCGTCGGCGAGGAGCTGGGCCTGGCCGGCACGATGGTCGTCCTCGTGCTCTACGCGCTGCTGGCCCAGCGCGGCCTGAGCACCGCGGTGGCCGCGCGCGACCCCTTCGGGAAGCTGCTGGCCGTCGGACTCGCGGCGGCCCTGGCCCTGCAGGTCTTCGTCGTGGCGGGCGGGGTGATGGGGCTGATCCCGCTGACCGGCAAGGCACTGCCGTTCCTCGCCAAGAGCGGCTCCTCGCTCGTCGCCAACTGGCTGATGGTGGCGCTGCTGATCCGCATCAGCGACAGCGCGGGCCGGGCCCGGGCGGCGCGGGGGCGGCCGGACTGAGCCCGGGCGGCGCGAGGGTGACGCCTTGTTGACTGAGGCACCCATCTCTGCCGACGCTTGCTGTACGCAGGGACACTCAGGAAAGAGGCGCGCGGATGTCCATCACCCACGACGAGCCCACTGCCTACCCCTTCAACGACCCCACCGGACTGGCCCTGTCCGGGAAGTACGCGCAGGCGCGCCGCGGCGAGGGGCTGCTGCGCGTCCGCCTGGAGTACGGCGAGCCCGCCTGGCTCGTCACCCGCTACGCCGACGCCCGGCTCGTCCTCGGCGACCGGCGCTTCAGCCGGGCCGAGAGCGTCCACCACGACGAGCCGCGCCGGGGCGACGGGCCGCGCGACACCGGTCTGCTGAGCATGGACCCGCCCGATCACACCCGGCTGCGGACCCTGGTGACGAAGGCGTTCACCACCCCGCGGGTCGAGAAGCTGCGCCCGGACGTGCGCGCGCTCGCCGAGAGCCTGGTGGACGCGATGGTCGCGGCGGGGCCGCCCGCCGACCTGGTGGAGGACTACGCGCTGCCGATCCCCGTCGCCGTGATCTGCCGGCTGCTCGGGGTGCCGGAGGAGGACCGCCCGCGCTTCCGCAAGTGGAGCGACGCCGCGCTGTCGACCAGTTCGCTGACCGCCGAGGAGAAGACGGTGAACCGGGACGAGCTGCGGGCCTACATGGCCGGGCTCGTCGAGGAGCACCGCGCCCGGCCCGCCGACGACCTGATGACCGCCCTGATCGAGGCGCGCGACGTGGGCGACCGGCTCTCCGAGAGCGAGCTGATCGAGCTGTGCGTGGGCATCCTCGTCGCCGGCCACGAGACCACCGCGACGCAGGTCCCCAACTTCGTGCTCACCCTCTTCGACCACCCCGGGGCGCTGGAGCGGCTGCACGCCGACCCGGCCCTCCTGCCGGGCGCCGTGGAGGAGCTGATGCGCTTCGTCCCGCTGGGCGCGGGGGCGTCGTTCGCCCGCTACGCGCTGGAGGACGTCGAGGTGGGCGGCACGCTGGTGCGCAAGGGCGACGCGGTCCTGGTGGCCGTCGGCGCGGCCAACCGGGACGCCCGGCGGTTCGCCGAGCCCGAGGTCCTCGACATCGGCCGGCAGGCCAACCAGCACCTGGGCTTCGGCCACGGCGTGCACCACTGCCTCGGTGCCCCGCTGGCCCGGCTGGAGCTCCAGGAGGCGCTGCGGGCGCTGATCCTGCGGCTGCCCGGGCTCCGTCCGGCCGGCGACATCGTCTGGAAGACGGGAATGCTGGTCCGCGGGCCGCGCTCGATGCCGGTGGGGTGGTGAGCCCGGTGACGGAGCCGGTGGCGGACCCGGCGGAGGCCGCGGCGGACGGCACGGCGGCGTGGCGGGTGACCGTGGACCGGGGCGCGTGCCTCGGCTCGGGTATCTGCGCGGCCCTGGCGCCGGGGCTGTTCGCGCTGGACGGCGAGCGCTCGCGGCCCTTGAGAGGGACGACGGAGCCCGACGAGACGGTGCTGGACGCGGCGGACTCCTGTCCCGCGGCGGCCATCACCGTCGCGGAGGGAACGGAGGTCGTCGGCCCACGGCCATGACGTGACGCCAGGTAAGGGCGGGCGGCGGAGATACCCCTGGTTCGGGATGGGTACTACCCGGGGTGCCCGGGCCCGACCGCGCGCCCACCTGCGGAAAGGACATACGCATGCAGCATGTCCGGCTCCCCCGTCGCCGGGGCGGGGCTCTCCTCGCCCTGCTCCTGGCCCTGATGTCCGTCACCTCCATCGCCTCGGCCGCACCACCGGGGCAGGAACCCGGCACGCCGGACCGGCCCGTCGTCGGCACGGACCACGGCCCGGTGCGCGGCAGAGCGCACGGCACGTACGCCACGTACGAGGGCATCCCCTTCGCGGCGCCGCCGACCGGCCCGCTGCGCTGGCGCGCTCCGCAGCCGGCCGAGCCCTGGAAGGGCGTGCGGGACGCGGGGAAGCCCGGCTCCCAGTGCCTGCAGACGCCGATCTTCGGCACCGGTCCCGCGACCGGCTCCGAGGACTGTCTGTACCTGAACGTCACCACGCCGACGGGCCGCTCGGCCGGCCACGGCAGGCCCGTCATGGTGTGGGTGCACGGCGGCGGGTTCGTCGGCGGCACCGGCAGCCAGTACGACGCCGGCCGCCTGGCCACGCGCGGCGACGCCGTCGTCGTCACGCTCAACTACCGGCTGGGCGCCTTCGGCTTCTTCGGCCACCCCGGGCTCGGGGACGCGCCCGCCTTCGGCCTCGCCGACCAGCAGGCGGCCCTGCGCTGGGTGCGGGCCAACGCCGCCCGCTTCGGCGGCGACCCGCACAACGTGACCCTGTTCGGCGAGTCGGCCGGGGCCATCAGCACCTGCGCCCAGCTCACCTCGCCCACCGCGGCCGGCCTCTTCCACAAGGCGGTCCTGCAGAGCGGGTCGTGCATGACGTCCTTCCCCCGCGGCGCCGTCGCTCCGGGCGTGCCCGGGTCGAAGTTCTTCGTGGCGCAGCGGACCCTCCAGGACGCGGGTGCCGCCGCGGCCGGGCGGCTCGGCTGCCCGCAGGGGCCCGGGGCGCTTGACTGCCTGCGCGGGCTGAGCGCGGACAAGCTGGCGACGCCGGAGCTGGCGCAGGCGTTCAGCAGGCCGGTCCACGGCAACGCCCTGCTGCCCGCCGAGCCGGAGAAGGCCCTCACCGCAGGCCGCTTCCACCGGGTGCCGGTGATCCAGGGCTCGAACCTCGACGAGATGCGGCTGTTCGTGGGCCTGACCCTGGAGCAGTTCCCCCTGCGGGACGAGCGCGACTACCGGGCGCGCCTGGCGGACTCCTTCGGCTCCGCCGCGGGCGCCGTCGAGGCGGAGTACCCGCTGTCGCACTACGCCTCGCCTGCGCTGGCCTGGTCCGCGGTGCTCACCGACACCACGTTCGTCTGCTCGGCGGTACGGGCCGACCGCGCCCTGGCCGGCCGGGTGCCGACGTACGCCTACGAGTTCGCCGACCGTGACGCGCCCGTCCTGGACGGCCTGCCGGTGGTGCCCGGCTTCCCCTACGGAGCCTCGCACGCCTTCGAACTGCCCTACCTGTTCACCGCCTTCCCGACCCAGCCGCCCCTGAACAGCGCGCAGCGCGTCCTGTCGGACCGGATGGTCGGCTACTGGACGCACTTCGCCCGCACGGGCGACCCGAACTCCTCCGGTGCCCCGCACTGGCCCGCCCTCCACGAGCGGGGGCTGACGCAGTCCCTCGCGCCGGGCGCGGACGGCATCCGGCAGATCCGCCTGAGCGAGGAGCACCACTGCGGGTTCTGGGACCGGCAGCGGGGCTGAGCCGGACTGCGTAACGGGCACGCCCGTTGCACGATGAGGGCATGCTCCTGGCCGATGTCGCCCGCGTGTCCGCCGAGGTGGCCGCGACCTCCGCGCGGTCGGCGAAGACCGCCCTGCTGGCCGGCCTCTTCCGCGGCGCGGACCCGCGGGAGGCGCCCGTCGCCCTGACCTACCTGTCGGGGCGGCTGCCGCAGGGCAGGGTGGGCATCGGCTGGAGTGTGCTGCGCTCCTCCCCGCCCCCGGCGGGCACGCCCGCGCTGACCGTCGCGGAGGTCGACCGGGCGGTCGACGGGATCGCCGCCGTGGCCGGCAAGGGCGCGCAGGCCGAACGCAAGCGCCGCGTGGACGCGCTGATGGGCGCGGCCACGGAACAGGAGCAGCACTTCCTGCGGGGGCTGCTCGGCGGGGAGCTGCGGCAGGGCGCCCTCGACGCGCTCGCGGCCGAAGGGCTCGCGGCCGCGGCCGGCGCGGACCCCGCGGAGGTGCGCCGCGCCGTGATGCTGGGCGGCTCCCTGGCGGCGGTCGCGCGCGAGCTGCTGGCCCGGGGCCCGGCGGCGCTGGCGGACTTCCGGCTGGAGGTGGGCCGGCCGGTGCTGCCGATGCTGGCGCACACCGCCAAGGACGTCGAGGAGGCGCTGGACCGGCTCGGGCCGTGCGCCGTCGAGGAGAAGCTCGACGGGATCCGGGTGCAGGTGCACCGCGCGGGCGACGAGGTGCGGATCTGGACGCGCAAGCTGGAGGAGATCACCGAGCGGCTCCCCGAGCTGTGCCGCGTGGCGCGGGAGCTGCCGGTGTCCTCGGCGGTGCTGGACGGCGAGGTGATCGCCCTGGACGCGCAGGGGCGGCCGCGCCCGTTCCAGGAGACGGCGGGCCGGGTGGGTTCGCGGCTGGACGTGGCCGGGGCCGCGGTGACGGTGCCCCTGTCCCCGGTCTTCTTCGACCTGCTGGCCGTGGACGACCGTGACCTGCTGGCGCTGCCGGTGGCGGAGCGCCACGCGGAGCTGGCACGGGTGGTGCCGGAGCCGATGCGGGTGCGGCGCCTGGTGGTCACGGACCCGGCGGCGGCCGCAGCGCGCGCCGCGGCGCGGGACTTCGCGGAGGCGGTGCTGCGGCGCGGGCACGAGGGCGTGGTCGTCAAGGCGCTGGCCTCCCCGTACACGGCGGGCCGCCGGGGCGCCGCGTGGCTGAAGGTGAAGCCGGTGCACACGCTGGACCTGGTGGTGCTGGCGGTGGAGTGGGGTCACGGGCGGCGCACGGGGAAGCTGTCGAACCTCCACCTGGGGGCGCGGCGGCCGGACGGCTCGTTCGCGATGCTGGGCAAGACGTTCAAGGGCATGACGGACGCGATGCTGGCGTGGCAGACGGAGCGGCTGCGGGGGCTGGCGGTCAGCGACGACGGCTTCGTGGTGACCGTGCGGCCGGAGCTGGTGGTGGAGGTCGCCTTCGACGGTCTCCAGCGGTCCTCCCGGTACCCGGCGGGGGTGACGCTGCGGTTCGCGCGCGTGGTGCGGTACCGGGAGGACAAGCGGGCGGAGGAGGCCGACATGCTGGAGACGGTGCTGGCGCTCGGCGGACCGTGACCGGGGCTCCGCCCCGGCCCCGGTCCTCAAGCTCCCCCGGCTACCGCTGGGAGGTGCCCCCGGACAGGCTTGTTCTTCAGCGGTTGACGTCCGCCGGACAGAGCCGTCGCGGCTTCTTGTCGCCCTTCAGCTTCGCGTCGACGCAGCCGCCGGGCAGGCCCTCGTAGGCCTTCGTGCCGAAGTTGGCGGTGACGGTGAGGGTGCCGTCGCCGAAGGCGGTGCGCTGGACGCTCCGGTCGCCGGTCAGGGTGCGGAAGTCCGTCATGGGTTCGGTGCCGGCCGCCTTGTGCAGGGGCGAGAAGTACTTCTGCAGGGCGGCGAGCTCGCTGCCCTGCTTCTCCAGGGAGTCGCCGCCGATGACGAAGTTGAGCGGGGTGTTGTAGAGCATCGCCAGCAGCGCGCGGGCGGTCTTCTGCTGCGGCAGCTTGTCGTAGGACAGCTCCCAGCGCTCGGCGTTGACGAGGGAGTCGTGCAGGGCCGTCTCGTACAGCGGGACGCGGTAGGCGGGGTCGTACATGGCCTTGGCGACGGCGGCCGGGAGCTCGGCGGGCTTGAAGAAGATGTCAGGCGCCTTGGCGGGGGTGTAGCCGCCCCACTTCGCCTTGTCGCGCTGGGCCTCCCACAGGCCGTCGTGGACGGGCGTGCCGGAGCCGTGGTCGTAGGAGAGGACCTCGTTGGCCCAGGCGCCGGCGGACTCGGAGCCGAGGGCGAGCTTGTCGCCGTCGGCGAGGCGCTTCATGCGGGTGAGGCGGTTGGCGCGGTCGCGGGCCTTGGTCTGGGGGTGGGCCGCGCTGTGGTCGCGGTAGAGCTCGCCGGCCGCGTCGACGTCGAGGAAGTAGCTGTCGGCGCCGTTGGCGGTCATCTTGCGGGTGCGGTCGGCGAGGTAGTGGCGGGTGGGCTCGGCCTTCTCGAACGCCTCGGTGCTCAGGTAGCAGCCGCGGTCGTGGAAGCCGGGCTCGGGCGAGCCGTCGGCCCGCCGGACGCAGAAGTCCGGGTAGACCTCGTCCGGCCAGACGGAGGTGGGCGCGTCGGACTTCTGCGGGTCCTGGCCGTTGGCGAAGGAGTCGTAGGGGCCGACGAGGTAGCCGGCGTCCTTGGCGGCCTTGACGGCGGCCGGGGTCATGGGCTGGTCGTCGGCGTCGTAGCCGAGCCACATGCGGTCCACGCCGAGCGCGCGCAGCTTGCGGACGCCGTCGGCGGTGCGGGCCGGGCCCCAGGTGTAGGCGTGGAAGGCGCCGAGCAGCTTCTCGTTCGCGGGGACGGCCGCGATCTTGCGCTTGAGGCTGCCGAGTTGCCCGTGCTCCTTGAGCCAGGCGCGGTAGTCGAGGGCGGGGGCGACCGGGGAGCCGTCGGTGAGGCTGAAGGCGACGGTGTAGTCGGTGGTGCCCTCGGCGCGGGAGAAGGAGTGGGCGGCGGTGGCGCGCAGCGCGCCCTGCTCGGAGGTCACGCCGAGCGTGGTGCCGATGTCGGTGGGGACGAGGTAGCTGACGCCGGTCCGGCCCGCGGACCAGCCCCACAGGGGCAGGGAGAGGCCGGAGTCCACGGCGATCTCGCTTCCGGCCAGCTTGGCCTCGGGAGAGTTCCAGAAGGCGTCCCGGGCGGGGATCGACAGGCCTTCGCCGCGCGGCAGCTGCAGGGCGGCGGAGGCGGAACCGGCGCCCGTGACGGGCCACTTCAGGGTGCGGTCGGCGGCGCCGGTGGAGCGGACGGTGACCAGGAGCCGGCCCTTGTCGGCGCGGGCGGTGACCTCCAGTCCGGTGCCGGGGTAGGTCCAGCGGGCGCCGTCCGCGGTGGCGGTGACGGCGCCGGGAGCGCCGGGGGCGGTCGCGGCCGGTGCGGAGAGCTCCACGGTGCCGCCCGCGGCCGTGCGGGCGGTGACGCGCAGGGTGGCGGTGTCGACGGTGGCGGTGCCGCCGCGGACGGGGAGGTCCACGGACTGGCCGTGCACGCGGACCGTCCGGTCGGGCGCGGCGGCGTGGGCGGGCGCGGCGAGGGTGATGCACGGGAGGGTGGCCGCGAGCACGACGGCGGCGGCGCGGGCGGTGCGGCAGGAGGTGAAGAGGTGCATGGGGAGTTGATAACGAACGGAGGTAAGAGGGTTTTAAGAACCCGTCGTTGCCGAGGCCGTCCGGGCCCGCGCCGCGTCACCGGTCCTGGGACAGTTTGTACAGCTCTGCGAAGAGTCCTCCCCCGACGGCGAGTTCCTCGAAGGTGCCCTCCTCCACGACGCGGCCCTCGGCGAGGACGACGATGCGGTCGGCGATGCGGGTGTTGGTCAGATTGTGCGTGACGAACACGGCGGCGCGTCCCGCGGCGAGCTCCTTGAAGCGGCTGATGACGGTGTGCTCGGCGCGCGGGTCCATCGCGGACGTGGGTTCGTCGAGGACGAGGACGGCGGCCTCGCGGTAGAAGGCGCGCGCCACGGCGAAGCGCTGCCACTGGCCGCCGGAGAGGTCGTGGCCGCCCCAGAACGACTTGGCGAGGAGGGCGTCCAGGCCGCCCGGAAGGCCGTGCAGGACACTGTCGGCGCCCGCGGCGCGGGCCGCGGCGTGCACCAGGTCGTCGCCGCCGCGCGGCTGGCCCAGGGTGATGTTCTCGCGGGCCGCCATCGGCCAGCGCGTGAAGTCCTGCGGGACCAGCCCGACGCGCGACCAGACGTCCTGGGGGTCGGTCTCGGCGAGGTCGGTGCCGTCCCAGGTGACCCGTCCGGCGGTGGGCAGGTACAGCCCCGTCAGCAGCCGGGAGAGGGTGGTCTTCCCGGAGCCGTTCTCCCCCACCAGCGCGACGAGTTCGCCCGAGCGCAGGGTGACGCTGACGCCGTCCAGGGCGGGCCTGCCGGGCGGGGCGCCGGGGTGGCGGTAGGAGACGTCGTGGGCGCGGATCTCCCGGGGGCCGCCGGCCCCGAGCCGCTGCGGGCCGCGTACGGCCCTCAACTCCTCCGCCAGGTCCAGGAACGCCTGCCAGTCCTGGAGGTAGAGCGAGGTGCGGAAGAGCCGGGCCCCCGCCATGACCAGGGAGGTCAGCGCGGCCGTGGAGGCCCGTACGGCGACGACCGCGGTGGCGGCGACCGCCAGGCCCATGGCGCCGCCGAGGACGAGCGCGCCGACCGTCAGCCAGGTGAGGGCGAGCATGGTGCCGGAGCCCGCCGCGCCGCAGAGCGTCACCAGCAGCACGCGGGGGGCGGCGGCGCGGTGCCGGGTGCGGATCCGGTCGGTGAGGTGGGCGTACCACTGGCGCAGGTACGGGGCCATGGTGCCGGCCCGGATCTCGGCGGCCGTGCGCGGCTCGGTGCTGAAGCGGCGCAGGAGGTAGCGCAGCCGGTTGTCGGCGAGGCTGGTGTGGGCGGCGCGGTGGGCGATGCGGGCCGCGGCGACGGCGGCGGCTCCCTTGGGCAGCACGGCGAGGCCCAGCAGGGGCAGCAGCAGGGGGTGCAGGGTGGTGAGCACGGCCGCCGCGGCGATCAGCTGGGCGACGGCGGAGAGCAGCACCTGGGCGTCGGTGATCAGGTCCTGGGTGGCCTGGGCTCCCGTGCCGGCTGCCTGCAGGGCGTCGTTGAAGTCGGGCCGGTCGTAGGCGGTCAGCTCGACCTCGGGGGTGTCGGCCAGGATGCGCTCGTCGGCCAGGGCGGTGACCTCGGGGGCCAGCCGCAGCGCGGCGTACTGGGCCGTGGCGTCCGCGCAGGCGCGCACGGCGGCGGCCGCGGCGGCGACGGTGAGCGCGGGCAGCGCCGCGTACAGGTGCCCGGCGGCCGTGCCGGGGCCGAAGAGCCCGGCCATGACGCGCGCGGTGGCGGCGAGCGCGAGCGCCGCGGCGGCCGCCGCCACGCACTGGGCGACCAGCATCTGCACCGTGGCCGCCCGGTCCGCCGCCCACCCCAGCCGGGCCGCCCGGCCGAGGACGGCCGGCAGCCGGGCCGCCATCTGCCGCAGGCTCGCGGAGGCCACGCGCTGGAAGTGCGGGTCGTCCCACCCGAGGTCGAGGTCCGGCTGCGCGGCGGGGGCGGGGATCCGCGGGGCGGTGGCGTTCGTCACCGGGTCATGGTGCCGTCACACCGGCCGCCGCGTGGCGGAACTCTCCGTCCTGTGGCCCCTTTAGGTGGTGCACGACCGCTTCAGCGCGGCAGGAGGTCCAGCGGATTCGTCCTGGTGTGCGGGAAGGGCACGGCCGGGGCCCGCCGGCCGAGGAAGGGAGCGAGCTTCTCCCAGCCCTCGCCACCGCAGACGTCGAGGACCAGCAGGTCGCCGGGGCGGCGGGCGAAGTACGCGCGGACGCGGGCGGCCTGCGCGTCGTACGCCCGGGCCAGCCGCTCCCGGTCGAAGCCGTGCCCGCCGCAGATGCGCTCCTGGAACAGCCGGCGGGCCTCGCGCTGCGCTTCCCGCTCCGCGGCGGGCGCTCCCGCGGGCCAGCCGGTGTCCCACAGCCGCTCGGCGGCGCGCAGCCAGCCCTCCTTGTCGCGCACGGTCAGCACGAACCGGGAACCGGGGTGGAGGGCGTCCAGTTCGGCGAGGTGCGGCAGGGCGAAGACGTCGGCCAGCCCGTCGTAGTGGCGCAGGGCCGGGAAGCGGCCGTCGCCGCGGCGCAGGGCGGCCGCGTCACCCGCGCCGAAGGGGAACGAGGCGAGGTCGACGCCCAGTTCGTGCAGTGCGGTGGTGAGGCTGCGCGTCCCCGTGCCGGGCAGGCCGAGCCCGAAGACCTTGACCCGCTCCTCGCGAGGGAGGACCGAGGCGGCCTCGTACACGTCCGCCATGGCCGGGGGTGGCAGCGGCGGCAGTCCGAGGGCCGCGGTCTCGCGCGCCGCGACGGCGGGCAGCTCTTCGATGCGGGCGGCGAGCTGATTGGGCGTCAGGCCGTGGGGCACGCGCGCGCGGCTGTGCCGGACCGCCGCCCGCGCGACCGTGAAGTCGGGGCCGTCGCCCCACTGCGCCATGGCGGCCTCCAGGCGCGCCCGGGAGCCCTCCTCGCGGCTGCGCAGCTCGCGCAGCGCGTACTTGGCGTAGATGTCGGCGTGGTCCTGGAAGTGGTCGTGGAGGATGCGGAACCCCTTGAGCTGGACGCCGGGCTGGAGCTCCCGGCGGGCGAGGTGGCGGCGGAAGGCCTCGGGGCGCAGCACGGGGCCCACCCAGTCGCGCGCGAACGCGCCGAGGTCCGCCCGGCGCATGCCCCGCACCAGGTCCGCCCGGGTGATGTGCACGCCGCAGTGGACCCGGCCGCGGAAGCGGTCGTGCACGAAGCAGTCGGTGTAGGCCAGTTCGTTCGCGTCCAGGAACGGCCGCATGTCCTCCAGGACCAGGCAGTCGGCGTCCAAGTGGACGACGTGCGAGGCCCCGCGGTGGTCGAGGGCGAGGATCCGGTCCACGGCCGCCGACAACGGCCGGATGTTTTCGGCGATGTGGACGCGGTTCGGGCGGATGTTTTTGACGGCGAGGCGCAGGGCGAGGTCGGTGGTGCGCTCCCCGACCGTCCGCAGGACCAGGTCGACGGGACGTCCGCCGGGCGGGGAGAAGTCCCCGGGGAGGGTCCGGATCCGGCCGGACGCGCTCACCGCGCGCCCCCGGTGGGCGCGGCGGGCCCGGCGGTGCCGTCGGCCACGGGGGCCTCGGGGGTTTCGGGGGTTTCGGGGGTTTCGGGGGCCTCGGCCGGGACCCTCGCGTAGGCGTTGGTGTGCGGGAAGGGCTCGTCGGGGACGGGGACGCCGAGGAAGGGCGCCAGCCGCTCGTAGCCCTGCCCGGCGGTGATGTCGAGGACCAGCAGGTCGCCGGGGCGGCCGGCGAAGTGGCGGAGCACCTCGGCGGTGTGGCGGCGGGCGACCGTGCGGAACCGCTCGGGGTCGAAGGCGTGGCTCGCGTAGACGGCGGCCCGCAGGAAGCGCTGCAGCTGCGGGTAGACCTCGCTCCGGCCGGCCTTGCCGTCGATCGCCGGCTTCCAGTGGGTGCGGCAGGAGGCCAACCAGGCCTCCTCCTCGCGGACGGTGAGGATGAACTTGGCGCCCGGCCAGGCCCGGTCCAGGTCCTGGTAGTACGGCACGACGGTGATGTCGGTGATGCCGTCGCGGTGGTCGAGCAGCGGGAAGCGGGCGGTGCCGGCGAGGAGCGCCGCGTAGGTGCCCGGGTCGGCCGGGTAGTGGGCGACGTCGAAGCCGAGCGTGCGCAGGGCGGCGGTCAGGGACCGGGTCCCGGTGCGGGACAGGCCGATGCCGAAGATCTTGGGCCGGGGGGCGGGGGCCGGCGGTCCGAGGCGGGGAACGGCCCCCGGGTGGCGGACGGCTCCGGTGCGGGGGAGGGATCCGGGGCGGACTGCGCGGTCGGGTGTCATGGCTTCGCGGCCTCCTCGCGGGGGTGGCGGGACGGTTCGGGGCCCGGCGGCCCGTGCGCCGACGCCACCGTGCCGGATCGCACGGAATTGTCAACGGCGCCCCGGGCGGCCGGAATTCGCTGCCGCGACGCCGGTTGCCCCGGGTGCCGTTGTGCCGGCGCCGCGCCTTTGGTCCAATCGAGGGCGATGACCACACCGCACCCGGACGCCCCGGGAGAGGCGCCGTCCCCGGACGGCTCCGGATGTGCGCAGCGCTGGCGGCCCGAGGTGTTCGCCCCGTTCGCCGAGGGTCCGGGCGTGGTCTTCGCGCGCACGGCCGCACGGTCGCCGGAGTTCGGCCGGACGAGCGCGAGCGGCGCGGCCCGGGTCCTCATCGGCGCCGCCGCCGGCGACGACCGCGCCGACGTCGCACTGCGCGCCCGGGGCGAGTTGCTGGAGCGCATGGGCAACGTGCTGGCCGGCCGGGCCGCCGAGAGCGCGGCGCGCTGGGTGGGCGACCACGACGGCTGGCGGCGGCGCGGCGTGCCCGCCCTGGACCCGGCGGAGCTCGGCGACGGCACGGGCGGGACGGGCGCGCGGGCCGTGCGCCAGCTGTGGGTTCCGGCCCGCTCCGCGCTCACCGGCGCCGAACTGCTCGTCCCCGCGGGCGAGGTGTTCCTCCAGCACCGCCCGCCGCCCGGCTGCGGCACGACCTCGGGGGCGGGATCGACGGGCCTGGGAGCCCGCCCGGACCGGGAGGCCGCGGCGGGGCACGCCGCCCTGGAGCTCCTCGAACGGGACGTGATCCGGCGCAGCTGGTACGGGCCCGGTGCGCCTCCGCCGCGCGCCGCCCCCGCGGACGACCTGCTGCCCGGGCCCCTGCGGCTCCTCCTCACCGCCCTGGACCTGCGGGCCGCGCTGCTGACGCTGCCCGCACCGGCCGGCACGGAGTGCGCCGTCGTCTGCGTCCACGGCGGGCCGCCGCCCGGCCGCCCCGGCCAGAGCTTCGGCGCCCGCTGCGCGCGGGCGGGTGACCGCGCGGCGACGGTGGCCAGGGCCGCCTACGAGGCCCTGATGGTGCGCTGGAGCATGACCAGCCCGGTGGCCCTGCGCACGTGGGAGGGCTGGGGCGGCCGCACCCCGCCCCGCACGGCCCTGGAACACGCCCTGTGGGCCTTCCACGGGCAGGACGCGCTGGGGCGCTGGACGGGACGGGTGGGGCGGGGGACGCGACCGGGCGACCCCGTGGACGGGCCCGGGGGCGCGGTGCGAGCCCCGTACGAGCAGGGCGCCGGCGACCGGCGGCCGGCCGGACCGCACGGCGGGCTTGCCGCGCTCGCCGCGCACACCGGCGGCGACGTGCTGCTCGTCGACACCGACACCCCCGGCATCCGTGCGGAAGGCGTCCGCGTGGTGCGGGTGATCGCTCCCGGCGCCCGGCCCCTGCCCGCCGACGACAGCCGGATGCCCGGCGCGCTCCCCCATCCCTTCGGCTGACCGCACCCGGCCGGCCGACCGCGAGAAAGGGCCCGACCATGACCTCATCCGGTTCGCCGGACTACACCGCCTTCGCCGCCCGCTACGACTCCTGGTTCGCCGCGTCCGGCACCACCGAGGCGACCGTGGCGGCCCTCGCCGGGCTCGCCGGGGCGGCCGGGCCGGGGCCGGCCCTGGAGCTGGGCATCGGCACCGGCCGGATCGCGGTGCCGCTCGCGGCACGCGGCGTGGAGGTCCACGGCATCGACGCCTCCCCGGCCATGGTGGAGCAGCTGCGGGCCAAGCCCGGCGGCGAGCGCATACCGGTGACGATGGGGGACTTCGGCACGGCCGGGGCGGCGGCGGCCGGGCCCGGTGCCGAAGCCGGACCCGATAGCGGTGCCGGTGCCGGCCTCCCGGGGACATACGCGCTCGTCTACGTCGTCAGCGGCACGTTCGCCGAACTGACCAGCCAGGACGCCCAGGTGGACTGCTTCGCGGGCGCGGCCCGGCGGCTGCGCCGCGGCGGCCTGTTCGTCCTGGACGCGCACGTGCCCGAGGCCCTCGCGGACGACCGGTCCGCGGGCGGCCAGGTGCTGCCCACCGGCAGCGGCGAGGTCGTCCTGCGGTTCCGAGAGACCGACCGGGCGGCGCAGCGCTACCGCTCCCACTACATCGTCCTCGACCAGGGCGCGGACGGCCTCGGCATGCACCGTACGACGGTGTCGTTCCGGTACGCGGCGCCGGGCGAGCTGGACCTGATGGCGCGCCTCGCGGGGCTGCGGCTGCGCGAGCGCTGGGGGGACTGGACGGGCGCGCCGTTCACGTCGTCCAGCGCGTACCACGTCTCCGTCTACGAACGCCCGGAGTGACCCGGGGGAAGGGAGGGCGGCCATGGACCCCGAGGCGTACATGGCGGAGAACCGGCGGCAGTGGGAGGCGTGGACGCCCCTGAAGGCCGCCTCCGCCTTCTACGGCCTGGACGACTTCCGCCGCGGCGGCATGCGGATCCGCCGGCTGGAGGTCGAGGAGGTGGGCGACGTGTCGGGCCTGTCCCTGCTGCACCTGCAGAGCCACGTCGGGCTGGACACGCTCTCCTGGGCCCGGCTCGGGGCGCGCGTGACCGGCGTCGACTTCTCCGCCGAGGGGACGGCGACCGCGCGCTCCCTGGCCCGCGACGTCGCCCCCTCGGCCCGGTTCCTCTGCGCCAACGTCTACGACCTGCCGCGGCACCTGGACGAGACCTTCGACCTCGTCTACACCTCGCACGGGGTGCTCGGCTGGCTGCCGGACCTGCGCCGGTGGGCGGCGGTCGTCGCGCGGTTCACGGCGCCGGGCGGCCGGTTCTACCTCTTCGAGTCCCACCCGACGGCCTGGCTCTTCGACAACCGCACGGACAGCCGGGAACTCGCCGTCCGCTACCCGTACTTCGGCTCCGGCGAGCCGCTGCGCTGGCGCTACCGCAGTCCGCTGGCGGCGCCGGAGGCCGAGGCGGACGGATGGGAGTTCTCCTGGGGACACGCCCTGGGGGACATAGTGAACGCGCTGCTGGAGGCGGGGCTGGTCATCGAGTTCCTGCACGAGTGGCCGTTCGTGGCCTGGCCGATGTTCCCGTTCCTGGAGGAGCGCGACGACGGGTGGTGGCACCTGCCCGCCGGCGTCCCCGCCGTGCCGCTCTCGTTCTCGCTGCTGGCCCGCAAGCCCGCGCCGCGCCCGGGCCGCGGCGCCGGGAGGGACGTCCTTTGAGCCACGGCGGCCGCGGACGGGCGGAATCCGCTGGCCGGCGGGCGGCTGCGGGCAACTCGGAACGGCCCGTTCCACCATGGCGATCACGGTGTCCCGCGGGCACCATGTCAGCCGGGTGCGCCGGTGTTCCGACGCCTCGTCGAACGCAAGACCCCTCACCGCCGAAGGAGCGGAAATGCCCCAGGACGTCGCAGAAGTCCAGGAAGTCCCGGCCGAGGAGCTCCCCGAGCTCGCCCTCATGGTCGACATACCGTTCGAGGAGTAGCCCGGCCGCGCAGCGCAGGCCGCACTCCGGCGGCCGACCGGGCAGGGGTCCGGTCGGCCGCTCCGTGCGACCGGGTTGGGGACGGGTGGGGCCGGGGTGGTTGCGGGGACGAGGCGGGAGGACTGCGTGGACGTCGAACCGGACCTCGCGGCGGCGCACGCCGACCAGCAGGCGCTACAGCGGCTACTGACGGCGGTGGCGGAGGGCGCGGGGCTGCCGCCGCTCCCCCTGCACCCGGCCGCCGTGGAGGCCGCGCACCGGGCGCAGGGCGCGGCGCGGCGCGGGGGCACGGACGGGGCCGGGGCTCCGGTGAACGGGTGGGCCGGGCCGCCCGCCCCCGCCGCGACCGGGCCCGCCGCGTGGCCGGTCGAGCTCGCCGGCCCCGCGGACCACCCCCACCTGCTGCGCAGCCTGCGGCGCGCCCTGGCCCAGCTGCCGTCCCGGGCCGGGGCCGACGGGCAGCCGGTCACGGCCGCGCTCGGTCCATGGCGGACGGCGGACCGGGAGGCCCTGGAGGCGGCGGTGCGACTGCTTCAGGACGTGTGGCCCGCAATGCTGGACGAACTCCGCACCGTGGTCCGCCAGGTGGCGCTCCTGGACGGCATGGCGATCGACGGGTTCACCGACTTCACCGTCCACGGCGCGGTCCTGATCAACCGCAGGCGGCTCTCGGCGGCCCGCTCCGGGCTTCCGGGCCCGGCCCGGCTGGCCGAGGCACTGGTCCACGAGGGCACGCACAACCGCTGCAACGTCGCGGGAGTCCGGGCACCGTTCCTGCGCCCCGCAGCCGACGACGCGGCGGGCCCGCTGACGACGCCCCTGCGCTCCGACCCGCGCCCGCTCAGCGGCCTGTTCCAGCAGACGGTGGTCCTGGCCCGCTGCGTCCTCCTCCACCGCCGAACGGCGGACGGGGCCGGGCTCCCTGCCGCCGAGCGGGCGGCGGTACGGGCCCGCCACGACCGCCTGCTGACAGACCTGAGAACGGCGGTGACGTCCCTCACCGCGCACCGCGCAGGCCTGACGGAACACGGGGCGGGGCTGCTGCGGCAGTGCGCGACGACCGCGCGGGACGGCGGGTAGGCCCGGCAGCGCCGGACTGCTCGTGTTCGCGTCTCGCCGTCGCGGCGCGCACAGATGCCCACGGCATCAGGACGGTCCCGGCCGCACGCCCGTACGCGCCCGGCCGGCACCCCGGACCTGCCGCTGGTCCACCCCCGCCGCAGCGGCGATCAACCCCCGAGCGCCGGACCGGCGGTGCCCAACCGCCCCCGCGCGTCCGCCGGGTTAACCCCTCCGTCCCGTCCTCAGCGCATCCCTCACACCCCCCGTCGTCAGGCGTGACCGCCACGTCGCCCAGCGTTCCCACCGCGTCCCCCACAACCGCGGGTCCTCGTACGGGACCCAGCCCGTCGCCGCCGACGGGTATCGCGGTACGCCTACGCACAGCCGCTTCGTGATGACGAAGCGGGTCTCGGCCGTGGTGTTGGGCCGGGAGGCGTGGAGGTGGTCGCCGGCGAAGAGGAGGATGTCGCCGGGGGCGAGTTCGATGTCGACCGGGGTGCCGATCGGCTGGCCGGGGAGCAGGGTGTGGCCGTCGTGGCGGAGGGGGCGGCGGTAGGCCTCGGGATAGAACAGCAGGCCGTTGCCGCTGCGGACGGGGCCGACGGCCATCCAGAGGTTGACGGAGTTGACGGCGGTGTTGAACCAGGAGTCGACGTGGGCGCCACGCGGCGTCAGGAAGCCTTCGAGCCCGGCCGGTTCCTCTCCCCCGGCTACGACGGTGCGCTGCGGCGGCATGATGCGGATCCCGAGGTGCCCGCTGAGGTAGAGCCGGGTTCCTTGCGGCTCCAGGGCCCTGGCCACGTCGTGCAGGACGGTGCGGGAGAAGGGCCGCAGCCGGGTCTCCAGGTCGGTTCGGACGGCCGCGATCTGCGCGGTGTCCGCGTGGCGGTGCACGTTTTCGAGCGCTCCGGAGACCTGGGCCGCATCGGCCGCAGGGAGGGCGGCGGCCACGGCGCGGGCCGCCTCCCGCCGGATCGTCCCCAGCGCGCCGATGTGGCGCAGTCCGCCCTTGACGGCCACGAGGGCGCCGTCGAGGACGTGCCGCAGCGAGACGGGGATGCCGTACGGGCCGGGTTCGACGGTGTGCAGGGCGGCGGGCCCGGCCGCCACGGGCCGGGGGGCCGCACCGGCGGCCGACCCGGAGGCCGCACCGGGGACCGGCCCGGCGTCCGGCCCCGTCACGGCGCCCCGTCCCGGTGCTCCCGGCCGCCCGCCATGGCCGCGATCCCGTCGTGCAGCGCCGTCCGCGGGCGGAAGCCGAAGGCGCGGGCGGCGACGGTGATGTCGGCTCCGGTGTGCCGGGCGTCGCCCGGCCCGGGCGGCCGCGGGACCACGGCGACGGGGCCGGCGACGCTTTCCACGGCGGCGACGGCCTGTTTCATGGACACCGGCGAGCCGCCGCCGATGTTGGCCACCCCGGTGAAGCCGGACCGGGCCGCGTCCCGCATGCCGGTGACGACGTCCTGGACGTAGGTGAAGTCGCGGGTCTGCTCGCCGTCGCCGTAGAGCGGGAACGGCGGGCCGCCCCGCGCCGCGGCCAGGAGGCGCGCGAAGGCCATGTCGGGCCGCTGCCGGGGCCCGTAGACGGTGAACAGCCGCAGGACGGCGACGGGCACCCCGTAAGCCGTGCGGTACAGCTCGCACAGGTGCTCGGCGGCGAGCTTGGTCACCCCGTAGGGCGAGACGGGCCGGGGGCAGGCCGTCTCGGCCGTCGGGAAGGCGCGGGCGTCGCCGTAGACGGAGGAGCTGGACGCGTAGACGAACTTGGCCAGCGGGCGGCCCCGGACGGCTTCGAGGAGCACCTGGGTGGCCAGGACGTTCCGGTCGGCGTAGAGGGCGAACTCGCGCCCCCAGGACGGCCGGATGCCGGGCTGGGCGGCGAGGTGGTAGACGACGTCCGCGCCGTCGAGCACCGGGTCGAGCGCGGCGTCCAGCAGGTCGGCGCGGTGGAAGGTGAAGGCCGGGCAGCTCATCGGGCCGCGCAGGTTGCGCTCTTTGAGGGCGGGGTCGTAGGAGTCGGTGAGCGCGTCGATGCCGGCGACGCTGTCGCCGGCGGCCAGGAGGTGCGCACAGAGGTGGGAGCCTATGAAGCCGGCCGCGCCGGTGACGACGGCGCGCACTAGGGGCGCCCTTCCCCGGGCAGGTCCGCGCGTTCCCCGGGTTTCCCGGGCTCTACGGCCATCCCGGGTTCTACAGGTTCCACGGGTCCCACGGGTTCCACGGGCCCCCGCGGCGCCGTCCGGACGCCGGGCGGCAGGACGCGGTCGGCGCGCGCCCGCCACGTGTGACGCTCCAGCAGCTGCCGCCGGGCCGCGTCCCCGAGGGCCCGGCGCCGGGCGGGGTCGGCGGCCAGGACCATGACGGCGTCCGCCCACGCCGCGACATCGCCGGGCGGGCACATCAGGCAGGTGCGCCCGCCGGCCATGACCTCCCGGAGGACCGGCAGGTCGGAGACGACGATCGCCTTGCCGTACGCCATGTACTCGAAGAGCTTCATCGGGGAGACCCAGCGGGCGATGTCCCCGATGCCCCCGGCGCAGGCCACGCGCTGCTGGTACGGGGCGAGGACGATGTCGAAGGCCCGGTGGTACGGGGGCAGGGCGGCGGGCGGCAGGTGGCCGTGGAAGTAGACGTTGGTGCGCGTGTTGCGGCCCTGCCAGTGGGCCAGGTCCTGCTCGGTGCCGCCGACGAGGTGGAAGTCGACGTCGGGCAGGCGGCCGGCGAGGGCGAGGATGACGTCGGTGCCGCGCCCGGGGTAGAGGTGGCCGACGTAGCCGGCCTTCACGGCTCCCGGCCTGCCGGGCAGTTCCGCCACGGGCCCGCCCGCGGGCACCGGGTCGGCGCAGTCGTGGGCGGTGACGAGGTCGGTGCCGGGCCGGGCCCCCAGCCGGGCGCCGAGGCGGGGGAAGGCGGCGCGGTAGTCGTCGGCGAGCGCCTGGGAGACGAAGACGACGCGGGCGAGGCCGGGGCTGCGGAAGAGCATCCGTTCGGCCGCGCGGACGGCCTTGCTGTGCCACAGGAGGTGCGTCTCGTAGACGAGCGGCGCGAGCCCGGAGGCGGCGACGAGGCCGTGCAGGTCGCGCCCGTAGAGCAGGTCGGGGACGCCGTGGCGCCGGATCTCGGCGCGCAGGCGGCGGGCCCGGAGCCAGACGCCGACCCCCGGTACCGAGGGCAGGGGGAGCGTGCGAATGGGGAAGCGGTTGCGGGTGCCGTAGTAGGCGTGGACGTCCTCCGCGGGGGCCGTGCCGGGCAGGGCGTACAGCTCGGTGTCGTGCCCGGCGTCGGTGAACGCGTCGCACATCCGCATCACGTGCACTCCGTTGGCATAGACGGAGGGAATGCTTCCAGAGTGCAGGTAGGCGATCCGCATGACTGGGCGACCTCCGGAGCGGGCTTGGCGGCCGCCGGCGCGGGCCACCGGCCTCTCATTGCGCTCCGGGGCGCGCCGCTGCGGAAGACCGCGAACGAGCCAGCCTCGTCATCGAGCCACGCGAGCCACGCGAGCCGGGCGCGCCGGGCGCCCGGCCCCGCGTGCGTGCGGGCGGCCCGGGATCACTCGCCCCGGAAGAGCTCCAGCAGGTCCTGCCGGCCGAACACGCCCGCCGCCTCGATGGCCGAGGGCGCCCCGGCGGCCGGGTCGGCGCCGTGCGCCAGCAGCGTGCGGACGACCTCGTCCTCGCCCTTGAAGACCGCGCCCGCGAGGGGCGTCTGACCGCGGTCGTTGGCCCGGTTCGGGTCCGCGCCGCGCTCCAGGAGGGCGGTGACGGCGTCGAGGTGGCCGTGATAGGCGGCCAGCATGACCAGGGAGTCGCCGCGGTCGTTGGTGAGGTTGGCCGGCACGCCCGCGTCCACGTAGGCGGCGAGGGTGTCGGTGTCGCCGTGGCGGGCCAGGTCGAAGACCTTGGCCGCGAGCTGGAGCACCTCGGGGTCGTGGGCGGGCTCGGTCTCGGGGGTCTGCTCGGTCATGGTCTGCGGTCCTCCGGTTGGGCGCCTGGACAGCACGCGATGTCGGTGTACTTCCCACCCTATGTACGGTCGCGGCGCGGTGTCCGGCAGGCACGGACGCGCCCGTTCGGGTGAATCGGGAATGGCTCGCTCAGGAGCCGGCGCGGTCGGCCGGTTTCGCGCCCCCGAGGCGCGGCCCGGAGCCGCGGTCAGGCGGTTTGCCCCTCGTCGCCCCTCCGCGGACGAAGATCCGCTCCTTGCCGATCAAGACTTCCGGACGGTGATCGAACTGCGCTGTCCTTTTGTCGCATTAATACTTTCTGTGAGTCTTGAGGAGCTCATGGTGAACCCCTCGACCACTCAGGAGAACGTCATGATTCTGTCCATCTCCGGTGTCGTGCTGTTCGGCATCATCGTCTTCCTGTTCTTCCGCAAGGACAGCCTGAAGGCCAGCCACGCCATCGTCTGCGCCCTCTTCGGCTTCTACCTCTCCAGCACCGCCATCGCCCCGAGCATCAGAGCGGGCAGCGCGAGCCTCGCCGGGCTCCTGGGCGGCCTCAAGTTCTGACCCGCCCCGCCCCCGCCCGCCGCCCTGCCCGCAGGAGGAGACCGACGTGGACCCACGACAGCTCCCCCGCGGCCTGACCGGCGGCCGGCGGATCGCCCGCGGGCAGGACCTCGCGCGCTCGGCGGCCGACAGCGCGGCCGACATATTCCACCCGCTGATCGTCATCGCGCGCGGACTGCGCGCCCTGGCGGCCGGCGCGTGGCGCAAGTGGGCGCAGACACCGGGCGACCGGCGCGGGCCCACCCTGCTGCTGGTGGGGTCCTGCATCGCCATCGTGGCCCTCGTGCCGTACGGGCCCGCGCTCGCCGGCATCGCCCTGATGACGCTGGCGGCCTGGGCCGGGCGCGACCGCGGCTCCGCGCACGAGACGGTGTCCCGCGAGGGCGAGGGCGAACGGCTCCAGGCGCTCTACGAGGCCCTGGTGCCCTACCTCTCCGTCCCGGAGGACCCGGCCCCGCTCTACGCGTACGACGGCGACCGCGAGGAGGCGTTCACCTCCCACGCCTTCGACCACGGCGGCCGGCTGACCTCCCTGGAGCTGCGCTACCCGGCCTACTTCACCGACGGCGAACCGGAATCCCGGGCCAGGATCGAGCAGTTGCTGCAGATGAAGGCCGGCCGCGGGCGGGAGTACCGCTTCGACTGGGACGAGGAGGCCAACCGCCTCCACCTGTACGTCCTGCCGCCGCTGCCGGCCGACATCTCCGCCCAGCGGTTCGTGACCGCGCCCGGCGAGAGCGTCCTGGGCTTCACCGACCCCGGCGCCGTGCACCGCACCCTGCCCGTCCTCCTCGACGGCGCGGACCGCAGCGACGAGCCGCCGGTGCTGTGGCGCACCGGCCAGCGCTCCACCGAGCCGCACCTGCTGGTCCTCGGCCGGCCCGCCGCCGGCACGAGCACGCTGCTGCGCTCGCTCGCGCTGCAGGCCCTGGAGCAGGGCGACGTCCTGGCCGTCGACGGCAGCGGATCCGGCGAATTCGCCTTCCTCCGCGGGCGGGACGGCGTCCTCGCCGTCGAGTCCACGCCCTCCGGAGCCCTCGCCGCCCTGGAATGGGCCACCCACGAGACCGAACGGCGCCTCCTCACGGCCAACCACGCCCGCCGGCAGGGCCACCAGACCCCCGAGGACGTCCGCCGCCCCCTGTGGATCCTCGTCGACCGGCCCACCGCGCTCAGCCACCTGGCCGCGGGCGAGGGGCGGAGGGACCCCCAGGAACTGCTGCAGGTGCCGCTGCGGCACGGACGGATCGCCAACGTCACCGTCGTGGTGGGCGATCACCTGGACGACGCGGCGAACACGTCCCTGCTCTCCGAGCCGGTGCTCGCGCACACGCGCGCCCGCGTGGTCCTCGGCGCGGTCACCGCCGGCCAGGTGCGCTCCGTGCTCGGCGCCCCGCCGCAGAGCACGCCCCCGCCGGAGGCCCCGGCCGGACGCGGCTACGCCCGCCTCGGCTCGGGCCCGGTCCACCGGCTGCAGGTCCCCTCGACGCCCGACCCGTACGACGAGGACACGTCCGAACGCGAACGCCAGGCGATCCTGTCCCTCCTGCCGCCCCCGTCCGGCGCGCTCCCCACGCACGATCCGGGGCCGGCCACGGAAACCGGATACGCCGAGGGGTCCTACGCCGGGAACGGCCACCCGGACGCCGACCCCGGCCCCCTGTCGGTCCAGCCCACGTAGCGGGGAACGGCGCCCGGCCCCCGCGGCCGGCCCGGCCCGGCACCGCCGATCGGCTCGTCGTCGGCCACTCGCCGTAGCGGCGGAAAAGATTGACGCCCCCGACAGGCCGCCGCCCCGCAGGCCGCCCGCCGTCCCGCCGCAGCGGCCCCCGCCCCCCCGGCGCAGCCCGGCGGTGCCCCGTGCACCCCAGGTCAGGCCGGCACCGCCGGAAGCCGGCCGCGCACCGTCACGCCACGTACGTCCGCGGCGCCTCCACCGCGGCCGTCGCGCCGCTCGCCACCAGGCGGGCCGCCTCGGCCAGGCGGGAGGCCGCCTCCTCGGCGACGGCTCCGGTGACGGTGAACGGGAGGCGGACATAGCCTTCGAAGGCGCCGTCGACGCCGAAGCGGGGGCCCGACGGGACGCGTACGCCGAGGCGTTCGCCCGCCTCGGCGATGCGGGAGCCGGAGAGGCCGCCGGTGCGCACCCACAGGGTGAGGCCGCCGCGCGGGACGGTGAACTCCCATTCGGGCAGGTGGCGCCGGACCGCCGCGACGAGGGCGTCGCGGCTCTCGCGCGTCGTGGTCCGCCGGATGGCGACGGCGGCGTCCCAGCCCTCGGTGGTCAGCAGCCAGGTGACGGCGAGCTGTTCGAGCACGGGCGTGCCGAGGTCGGCGTAGGCGCGGGCGGCGACCAGGCTGCGGATCACTTCGGGTGCGGCCCGCACCCATCCGATGCGCAGGCCGGCCCAGAAGGACTTGCTGGCGGAGCCGACGGTGATGACGGCGTTGCCTGCGGGGTCGAAGGCGCAGACGGGGCGCGGCAGTTCCAGGCCGGGTTCCAGGCAGAGGTCGGCCATGGTCTCGTCGGCGACGAGCAGGGTGCCCGCGGCGCGCGCCGCCTCGACGAGCTGACGGCGCTGTTCCTCGGTGGCGAGGGCTCCGGTGGGGTTGTGGAAGTCGCCGATGACGTAGGCCATGCGGGGCGCGGCGTCGCGCAGCACCTGGCGCCAGGCCGGCAGGTCCCAGCCGCCGAGGCCGTCGGCCATGGCGACGGGCACCAGGCGGGCGCCGGCCTCGCGCATGAGCTGGAGGACGTTGGCGTAGGAGGGCGAGTCGACGGCGACGCGCTCGCCGCGGCCGGCGAAGAGCCGGCAGATGGCGGCGACGGCCCCCATGGCCCCCGTGGTGATCATGATCTGCTCGGGCATGGTGGGCACGCCGCGGGCGGTGTAGCGGTCGGCGATGGCCTGGCGCAGGGCGGGCAGGCCGGCGGGGTAGTCGCCGTGGGTGGCCGCGTAGGGCGGGAGCTCCTCCAGGGCGCCCTGGACGGCGCGGCCGAGCCAGGGCTCGACGGCGGGCAGGGCGGCGCAGCCGAGGTCGATGACGGAGCCGGCGGCCTCGGGGGGCAGGGGGTCCAGGGCGCGGGTGGGCAGCGGGTTGCCCGCGGGCACCGCGGTCCAGCTGCCGGCGCCGCGCCGGGACTCCAGGAAGCCCTCGCCGCGCAGGGCCTCGTAGGCCGCGGCGACGGTGGTGCGGCTGACGGAGAGGGCGGCGGCGAGCTCGCGCTCGGCGGGCAGCCGGGCGGCGACGGGGACGCGGCCTTCGAGGACGAGGAGGCGGATGCCGTCCGCGAGCGAGCGGTAGGCGGGGGCGCGGCGTCCGCCGAGCGGCGTGACGGTGCCGCGGCCGCCCTGCGCCTCGCGGTCGCGCTGCGAGCCGAGGAGGCGGGCGAGCTTCTGCGCCCCCACCGAGGAGGTCCAATGACTCATCTGAATCGGTCCACCTTCCGAGGATTGGCCATGGATCTTGCGTCCACCTGTCTCTCAGACTGTCATGCGGCAGGCCACTTGCACCACTGCGGGTGGCCGCCACGTGTACCGTCCACGCCGCCCCGGGGCGGCGTGCCGAGCGTCAGGAGGAACCGTGTCCGCATCAGGGGGACCGCCGGGAGGGGCACCGGAAGGCCCGTCGGAAGGCTCGCCGGAGCCGGAAGGCGCACCGGGAGGGGCGTCCCTCGCCCGCCGGCTGCTGCAGCTCTACGTCGGGCTCGCGCTGTACGGCGTGAGCGCGGGGCTGCAGCTGCGGGCGGGACTGGGGCTCGCGCCGTGGGACGTGCTGAACCAGGGCGTCGCGGAGCACACGGGGATGTCGATCGGCACGGCGTCGATCACGATCGGCGCGCTGGTGCTGCTGCTGTGGATCCCGCTGCGGCAGCGCCCCGGCCTGGGCACGGTCTCCAACGTGCTGGTCATCGGCCTGGCCATGGACGCGACGCTGAGCCTGGTGCCCGACCCGCGCTCCCTGTGGATACGGATCCCACTGCTGGCCTTCGCGGTGGCGCTGTGCGCGATGGCGACCGGGCTGTACATCTCGGCCAGATTCGGCCCGGGCCCGCGCGACGGGCTGATGACGGGCCTGCACCGGCGGACGGGGCGCTCGGTGCGCCTGGTGCGCACGTGCATCGAGGTGGTCGTGCTGGCGACGGGCTTCGTGCTCGGCGGCTCGGTGGGCCTGGGAACGGTCTTCTACGCCCTGGCGATCGGCCCGCTGTCGCAGTTCTTCCTGCGCCTGTTCGCCCTTCCGGAGGCCCCGGCTCCGGCCCCCGTACACCCGGCCGGGCGCGAAATTCCGGACCTGGTTTAGGCCAGGATCAAGCGGGCCGGTAGTGTACGCCTTCGACCCACCGAACGAACCGTTACTGCACGCTAAAGCGACAGAAACACAGGGTGACATCCGTTGCCAGATGTGACAAAACGGGCGTTGGTGGGTACAACAAGGGGCGGCACGACGGGCGACGCATGTCCCTCAACGGGAATCTTCACCGCCGACCGGACGTTGACCGGATGACGACGACAGCGACACCTGTCCTGTGGGCGACTAAGCCCGGGAGGCACGATTCATGAGTGAGCGAGCTCTCCGCGGCACGCGACTTGTGGTTACCAGCTACGAGACCGACCGCGGCATCGATCTGGCCCCGCGCCAGGCGGTGGAGTACGCATGCCCGAACGGCCATCGATTCGAGATGCCGTTCTCGGTAGAGGCGGAGATTCCGCCGGAGTGGGAGTGCAAGGCGTGCGGCGCCGTGGCACTCCTGGTGGACGGCGATGGTCCTGAGGAGAAGAAGGGCAAGCCCGCGCGTACGCACTGGGACATGCTCATGGAGCGGCGTACCCGCGAGGAGCTGGAGGAGGTGCTGGCCGAACGGCTGGCGGTCCTTCGCTCCGGTGCCATGAACATTGCCGTTCATCCGCGGGACACCCGCAAGTCCGCCTGACCGGCGGGAGCTATTGCAGATTGCATTGCCAAGGGCCCGGGCCACTGCTTCACGCAGTGGCCCGGGCCCTTGTCATGCGCCGGTGCGGCCGGGGCGACCGGTGCGGGACACGCTCCAGGCGCTCCGCCGGGGCGGCTAGCGCGGCAGCTGGGGGCCGCCGGGGCGCGGCGCCGGCGGCTCGTCGTCACGGATGACCTCGCCCTGGACGACCTTGCCGCCGGGCCCGCCCATCCCGCCCGTTCCGCCCATGCCACCCATCCCGCCGAGATCGGCGCTGCGGGCCTGCCGGAAGGCGTCCCCGAGGGTGCCGGGGGCCGCCGGGCGGTCGAGCCACCGCTCCCCCGCCTTGCGCAGCAGGGAGCGGGTGGGCGGGAAGAGGCACAGCAGGCCGGCCACGTCGGACAGCAGCCCCGGCAGGATGATCAGCAGGCCGCCGAGCATGGTGAGGGCGTTGCCGCCGCTCTCCTGGGCGCCCGGCCCCGCGGTCGCACCGCCCGGCTGCAGGGAGACCGTCAGCCGCTTCCAGGCCCGCCGCCCCGCCCGCTTGATCACGTAGGAGCCGAGGACGACGCCGCCGGCCAGCAGGGCGAAGACGGTGAGCCCGCCGGCGGCACCGGCCACCAGCGTGAGCAGCCAGATCTCCAGGACGGCCCAGAGGGCCACTCCCAGGGGGATGAGCCTGCGGGCCCGCCGCCGCTTCGGCGGGCGGCCGTTCATCGTCTGCTGCGCTCCGAACGTCATGCCTCAAGTGTGCCTGGCCTGCGGCGGAACCCGGATCGGGGCTTATGGGGCGCTTACGGCGTCACTTGCGGCCGATGGCCTTGCCGACGCGGGAGCCGACGCCCCAGGAGGTGACCCGCCACAGGGCCTCGGCGACGATGTCGCGGCTCATCTTGCTGTCGCCGAGCTCGCGCTCGACGAAGGTGATGGGGACCTCCACGACGTGGAAGCCGGCCTTGACCGCGCGCCAGGCCAGGTCGACCTGGAAGCAGTAGCCCTGGGAGGCCACGTCCTCCATGCCGAGGCCCTCCAGCGTCTCGCGCCGGAAGGCCCGGAAGCCGCCGGTGACGTCGCGGATCGGCACGTCGAGGAGCAGCCGGGAGTAGGTGGAGCCGCCGCGGGAGAGGATCTCGCGCGACTTCGGCCAGTTCACCACCCGGCCGCCGGGCACCCAGCGCGAGCCGAGCACCAGGTCGGCGCCCTTGAGGGCGGTGAGCAGGCGGGGCAGCTCCTCCGGCTGGTGGGAGCCGTCGGCGTCCATCTCGACCAGGACGCCGTAGTCGTTGTCCAGGCCCCAGCGGAAGCCCGCCAGGTAGGCGGCGCCGAGCCCCTCCTTGCCCTTGCGGTGCAGCACCTTGACGTGGTCGTCGTCGGCCGCGAGCTCGTCGGCGAGCTTGCCGGTGCCGTCGGGGCTGTTGTCGTCCGCGACGAGGACGTGCGCCTCCGGCACGGCCGCCCGCACCCGGCCGACGATGTTCTTGATGTTCTCCGCCTCGTTGTAGGTCGGGATGATCACCAAGGTCGTGCCGAGCGGACCGTATCTGCGCTGCCCGTCGTCGTTCACTGCTGGCCCCTCTTGTTCCGCTCGTCCATTCGTACCCGACGGCCGATCAGGAGTGCGGCCGCACAGGACAGAAGCCCCACCATAGCGAGCGCCCATTCGGGCCCCGCACCCACACGGTCGGCGACGGTCGTCCCGTCGCGCAGCGGGATGGTGGCGCTGATCACGTCCCGGGTGAATTCCTCGCTCCGCTGCTGCACCGTGCCGTCGGGGGCGACCACGGCGCTGATGCCGCTCGTGGCGGCGGTGACGACGGCCCGGCCGTGCTCGACGGCCCGCAGCCGCGACATGGCCAGCTGCTGGTCCGGCTGGCCGGTGCGGCCGTAGGTGGCGTTGTTGGTCTGGACGACGAGGGCCCGGGCGCCGTCCTTGACGGTGTCGCGGACGATCTCGTCGTAGGCGACCTCGAAGCAGATGACGTCGCCGAGCCGGGCCGGGCCGACCTGCATGACACCGGTGTGGTCGCCGGGGTAGAAGTCGCGCTGGACGCGCTGGAGGCGGGTGATGACCTTGCTCAGCGCGCTCCGGAAGGGCACGTACTCGCCGAACGGCACGGGGTGCTGCTTGGCGTACGAGGCGCCGGGCCCGGTCTTCGGGTCCCAGACGATGCCCTTGTTGTCGATGTAGCCGCTGCGGCCCGGGTGGTCCACCAGGGCGCCGACGAGGACCGGCACGCCTATGGCCTTCACGGCCTGGTCGATGCGGTCGTACGCCTGCGGGTACTGGAACGGGTCGAGGTCGGAGGAGTTCTCCGGCCAGATGACGAGGTCGGGCCGGGGCACCTTGCCCGCCTTGACGTCGCGGGCGAGCTGGAGGGTGGCCTCGGCGTGGTTGTCGAGGATCATCATCGGGCGGCCGAGGAAGTCCATGCCGGCGTGCTGGACGTTGCCCTGGACGAGCGCCACCTTGACCTCGTCGTCGGCCTTCGTGGGCACGGGCACGGCGTATCCGGCGAGCAGGAGGGCGGCGGCCAGCGCGAGCGCCTCGACGCCCGGGAGGGCGGCGCGGACCGTACGGCCTCCCGCCGCGCGCAGCCGCCACAGGGCGGCCGCGGCGTACGCGAGGAGGCCGCCGGAGAGGGCGACGGCGAAGGTCACCAGCGGGGCGCCGCCGAGCGCCGCGAGCGGCGTGAAGGGCGAGCCGGTGTTGGCGAAGGCCAGCCGGCCCCAGGGGAAGCCGCCGAACGGCAGCCGGTCGCGGGCCAGCTCCTCGGCGACCCACAGGCAGGCGCCCCACAGCGGCCACGCGGGCAGCCGCGAGACGAGGGCGAGGGCCGCGCCGAGCACGGCGACGAACAGGGCCTCGATCAGCGACAGGCCGAGGACGGCGTCGTAGCCGACCACGTGCAGCCAGCGCAGCAGCACGAAGAAGAAGGGCAGCGCGAAGGCGAACCCGGTCCACGCCGCCTGGCGGGCGGTGCGGCCGCGGGTCAGCAGGGCCAGCGCGGCGACGGCCGCGACCGACAGCGGCCAGACGTCGTACGGCGGGAAGGACAGCGCGAGCGCGACGCCGGCGGCCACGGCGGCACCGGTGCGGGGGGCCTCGCGGCGCGCGAGCCGGGCGAAGCGCACGGCACGGCCGGGGCGCTCCTGCGGGGCATACGCATCCTCCGGGGTCTCCGGCGGGCGCTCCTCGCCGGCGGGGGCGGATGCCGCGGCGGCTCCGGCGGTGGTTTCGGGACCCGGGGGCACGGGCGAGCCTTCCTGCTGTCTTGCGGTGGTGAGCCCGACGGTACCTCGCTCGGGGCACCCTGCCCGCCCTGGGTGCGCGGGGAGGGGCGCGAAGGGCGGGAGGAGAGGGGTGGGTCGAATGGGGGCCCGGCGTCCTTCGGGCCGACCTGGGACCCGCTGGCTGCGGGTCGACCGAGAGCCGTTGTCTACTGAACGTCCGGGCCCCACCCGGGTCGCACCTGCCGGCCCGGCGGCACCTCCCTCGCCCCCGTGCGCTGGAACCTGGCTGCCAGTGGCGGTGGCCGCTCCCCGGCGCACCGCCCCCATGGCCCAGCTGCGTTCGACGACTGTGCGGAAGTGCACCGGCCTGACGTCCTGTGGTGGACTCCGCAGAACCTACCGGCCGTCGCCCGCACCCTGTCAACACCTCTGTGACCTGGAGATACACACCAAATCAGCAGGTCAGTACGGCGAGTGATCACGAGGGGCGACAGGCCGGTCTCTCATCGTTCGGCGGTACGCGCCGGGCGCGGAGTCACTCGTTCGGCCGCTCGTAGACGGTGTGCCCGCCCACGACGGTCCGCAGGCAGACGGGGAGCGGGCCGCCGGGGGTGAGGTCGGGCAGGCCCGGGGTGCCCGAGCGCGGGTCGGTGGACCAGCTCGCCACGCGCTCGTCCGGCACCTGCACCACGAGGTCGCCGGACTGCCAGACCGCGTAGTCGGCGGGTGCGCCGGGCACGAGGACGCCGGCGTCGTCGCGGCCGATCGCCCGCCAGCCGCCGCGCGTGTGCGCGGTGAACGCGGCCCGGACCGAGACGCGGTGCCCGGGGGTGCGGTGGAAGGCGGCGGCGCGGACGGTGCCCCACGGATCGAGCGGGGTGACGGGGCTGTCGGAGCCGAGGGCGAGCGGGACGCCGGCGCGCAGCAGGGCCGCGTACGGGTTGAGGGTGCGGGCGCGCTCGACGCCGAGGCGCTGGGCGTACATGGCCGTGTCGCCGCCCCAGGTGGCGTCGAAGGCGGGCTGCACGGAGGCCGTGAGGGCGAACTCGGCGAAGGCCGCGATGTGCTCGGGAGTGAGCATCTCGGCGTGCTCGACGCGGTGCCGGGCGGCGCGGACGCGGGCCAGGCCCAGCTTGTCCGCCGCGGCGCGGACGCCCTCGACGACGGCGGTCAGCGCGGCGTCGCCGATGGCGTGGAAACCGGCCTGGATGCCCGCCTCGGTGCACGCGGCGACGTGGGCGGCGACGGCCGCGGCGTCGAGGTGGGCGGCGCCGGTGCTGCCGGGCAGGTCGGCGTAGGGCTCGTGGAGGCAGGCGGTGTGCGAGCCGAGGGAGCCGTCCACGAAGAGGTCGCCGGCGGCGCCGAGCGCGCCGAGCTCGCGGATGCGGTCCGCTCCGTTCGCGGACGTGATGGCCTCCGCCCAGTAGCCGACGACGCGGGGACCGCGCCGGCCGGCGGCCAGGCTCAGCAGCCCGGTGAGGTCGTCGGCACTGGAGATCTGCGGGCCGGCGCACTCGTGCAGGGAGCCGATGCCGAGGGAGACCGCGCGGTCGAGCGCGGCGGCCTGGGCCTCGGCGCGCTGCGCGGGGGTGACCGCGTCGTACGCGGCGGCGCGCACGGCGTGGTGGGCCTCGCCCGTCAGCGGCCCGTCCGGGTGGTACCCGCCGAGGCCGGTGAGGCCCGGCACCAGGTCGAGCAGGGCCGTGGTGACGACGGCGGAGTGGACGTCGGAGCGGGTGAGGTACAGCGGCCGGCCGCCGGTGGCCTCGTCCAGCTCGCGCCGGGCCGGGGGCCGCTGCTCGGGCCAGGCGCTGGCGTCCCAGCCGTGGCCGAGGAGGACGCGGTCGGCCGGGCGGCCGGCGGCGTGGGCCCGGATCCGGCCGAGGGCCTCGGTCAGGGAGCCGGTGCCGGTGAGGTCGAGGCCGGTGAGCGCGAGGCCCGTCGCCGTGGTGTGCACGTGTGCGTCCGTGAACGCGGGGGTGACGAGCGCGCCCCGGAGGTCGACCACGTCGTCGACGCCCTCGGCGAAGGAGTCGGCGGCGCCTTCGGAGCCGACCCAGGCGACGGCGCCCCGCTCGACGACCATGGCCGTGGCGAACGGGTCGGCGGGGCTGTGCACGTCGCCGTTGCGCAGCAGAACGGTGCGCGGGGTGTCCTGGGATGCGTGGGGCTCGGTCATAGGGATCAGTCTCTCCCCTGGCCCGGCCCGGCCCCCACCCGGGGCTCCGCCCCGGACCCCGGTGTCCTCCATCGCCGGACGGGCTCGAAATATTCTGAGCCGGTCCGGCGATTAAGGACGAAAGCGGATGAAAGAGGCCCGGCGTCAGCCGACGCGCGGCGGCCGCGCCTCGTACGGCGTGGACAGCACGATCGTCGTGCGCGTGGAGACCCCGGCCAGCGACCGGATCCGCGCCAGCAGGTGCTCCAGCTCCAGCGGCGTGGCGACGCGCACCTTGAGGATGTAGTTCTCGTCGCCGGCCACGCTGTGGCACGCCTCGATCTCCGGGATCTCGGCGAGGCGGTCCGCGATGTCGTCGGGAGCGCTGGGGTCGAACGGCTTCACCGAGATGAACGCGGTGAGCGGCAGCCCGACCGCCTCGGGGTCGACCACCGCCGCGTAGCCGCGGATGACACCGCGCTGTTCGAGCCGGCGCACGCGCTGGTGCACCGCCGAGGTCGACAGGCCCGTGGCCTTCCCCAGGTCGGTGTAGCTCATCCGCCCGTCCTTGACGAGCAGTTCCACGATTTCTCTGTCCAGCTCCTCCACGCGGATCAACCTACTGGGTTCCGGCCGGAGCAGCACAGTCGACGGCTCCAAGGGGGCGCATGCCCCCGCACAAAGACATGTGACGAACAACACAGATATGCACCCGTGTCCTCCGTGATGCGGCGATTACCCGGCTCGCGGCGCGGGAAGTGCTTGCTGTGGCCGAGGCCGCGACGTGGCCGGCCGATCCGAGGGGGAGAAAGACTATGCCCAGCCTGGAACGCCTGAACGACGGCGACGGCGGCCCGTACGAGCCGTACGAGGTCGACACCAGCACGATGTTCCGGGTGACCTGCCCGGACTGCGCCCGCCCGATCGCCCTGCTCCCGGACGAGGACGTGCTCCCCGAGCACGCGCTGTGCCCCTCGCCGTGGAATCCCTTCGGGCTCACCGTGTGCCCCGGCTCCGGCCGCGCCATGGAGGAGGCCCCCGCCGTGGACGAGTCGCTGGACGGCCAGGAGTTCGACACGGCGCTGCTGCTCACCCTGCCGGAGAGCCTGGACTGGCGGACCCAGCCGTTCTCCCACATCGGGGGCCCCGGATCCCGCCCGGTCCGCGTCCCGGAGATGCGCCGGCCGTCCTGACGGCCGGGGATGCCCGGCGGGCGGGGCGCGTGGCGCCCGCCCGCCGTCGCGGTCCTCAGCGGCTCTCGGGGCCCGCCAGGTGACGGGCGATCACCATGCGCTGGATCTGGTTGGTGCCCTCGACGATCTGCAGGACCTTGGCCTCGCGCATGTAGCGCTCGGCGGGGAAGTCCGCGGTGTAGCCGTAGCCGCCGAGGAGCTGGACGGCGTCGATGGTCACCCGCATCGCCGCGTCCGTGCAGAACAGCTTGGCCATCGCCGCCTGCCGGGAGAACGGCAGGCCGGCGTCGCGCAGCCGCGCCGCGGCGAGGTAGAGCGCGCGGCCCGCCTCGATCTGGGTGGCCATGTCGGCGAGCATGAAGCGCAGGCCCTGGAAGTCGGCGATCGGCCGGCCGAACTGCCGCCGCCCGGCGGTGAAGGCGAGCGCCTCGTCCAGCGCGGCCTGGGCGACGCCGATCGCGCAGGCGGCGATGCCCAGCCGCCCGGAGTCCAGCGCGGACAGCGCGATCGTGAAGCCCTGCCCCTCCTCGCCGATGCGGCGCGCGTCCGGCACCCGCACCCCGTCGAAGTGCAGCTGCGCGGTCGGCGAGCCCTTCATGCCCATCTTGCGCTCGGGCGGTGCGGCCGACAGGCCGGGGGCGTCGCCGGGCACGAGGAAGGCGGTGATGCCGTGGGCGCCCTCGCCTCCCGTGCGCGCCAGGACGGTGTAGAAGTCCGCGACGCCGCCGTGGGTGATCCACGCCTTGGTGCCCTCAAGGGTCCAGGTGTCGCCGTCGCGGGTGGCGCGGGTGCGCAGTGAGGCGGCGTCGGAGCCGGAGGAGGGCTCGGAGAGGCAGTACGCCCCGAGGAGGCCGCCGCCGAGCATGCCGGGCAGGTGCTCGGCCTGCTGCTCCTTGCTGCCGAAGCCGGCGAGGGCGTGGCAGGCGAGGGTGTGCACGCTGACGCCCAGGCCCACGGTGAGACGGGCCGCGGCGAGCTCCTCCAGGACCTGGAGGTAGACCTCGTAGGGCTGGTCGCCGCCGCCGAACTCCTCGGCGTAGGGGAGGGCGAGCAGGCCCGAGGCGGACAGCAGCCGGAAGACCTCGCGGGGGAAGCGCCCGGCTTCCTCCTCCTCGGCCGCGGCGGGCGCGATCTCCCGCTGCACCAGGTCGCGTACGAGCGCGAGCAGGTCGCGGGACTCCTCGGTGGGCAGCTGACGCTCCACCGGCTGGGGGCCGTGGTCGGTCATGGCGGCGCTCTCCTCCCTGTCAGGGCGCTGCGACGGCGGGCGCGCAAGGGTGTGGCGCCGCCGTCGGTGATCCCCCAGCCGATGATTCCGCGCCGGGTCGCGACACGGGATGACCTGCGGCTGTGGCGGCTTGGAGTATGCCCGATCGGCGGGCGGACGTCACGGGTTGACAAGTCGTGCACCAGGGACAACGCGCTCCTGACGGAGTCATGAACGGGGTTGGTCCAAACCATTGACCGCACTGGTCTAGTCCTTCTATGGTCCTGCCACCGCTCGGCGTGTGCATGCCCATCGCCGCGGCGGCTGAACGCAGGCACGAGTGCAGGTCACCCCCCGAGAGCTCTCCCCTCCCCACCGAGGAGAACCCCATGCCCGCACCATCCCGCACCTCCCGCAGACCCCTCACCCTCCGCTCCACCCGGACCTTCCTGGCCGCCTTCGCCGCCGCCGGGGCCCTGATCACCACCACGCTCCTCGGCGGCGCGGCATCGGCGTCGCCCGCCGCCGCGGATCCCGACGACACCGCCGCCGACGGCAAGGTGGTCGGCTACTTCACCAACTGGGGCGTGTACGAACGCAATTACCACGTCAAGAACATCGAGACGTCGGGATCGGCCGCCAGACTCACCCACATCAACTACGCCTTCGGCAACGTCACCAACGGAAAGTGCACCATCGGGGACGCCTACGCCGACTACGACAAGGCCTACACCGCGGCCGGCAGCGTCGACGGCAAGGCCGACACCTGGGACGACGGCGCCCTGCGCGGCAACTTCAACCAGCTGCGCAAGCTCAAGAAGCTGCACCCGAACCTCAAGGTGGTCTGGTCCTTCGGCGGCTGGACCTGGTCGGGCGGCTTCGGCGAGGCGGCCAGGAACCCCGCCGCGTTCGCCGAGTCCTGTTACGGCCTCGTCAAGGACCCGCGCTGGGCCGACGTCTTCGACGGCATCGACATCGACTGGGAGTACCCCAACGCCTGCGGCCTGACGTGCGACACGAGCGGCCGCGAGTCGTTCGTGAAGCTGATGGCCGCGCTGCGCGCGAAGTTCGGCACGCGCAACCTGGTCACGGCCGCCATCACCGCCGACGCGTCGAACGGCGGCAAGATCGACGCCGTGGACTACGCGGGCGCCGCCCGCTACGTCGACTGGTACAACCCCATGACCTACGACTACTTCGGCGCCTGGGAGGCCAAGGGACCGACGGCCCCGCACTCCCCGCTGACCTCCTACAGCGGCATACCCAGGGCCGGCTTCAACACCGACGCCACGATCACCAAGCTCAAGTCGCTCGGCGTCCCCTCCTCCAAGCTCCTCCTCGGCCTCGGCTTCTACGGCCGCGGCTGGACGGGCGTGACGCAGCCGGCCCCGGGCGGCACGGCGACCGGCCCGGCCAAGGGCACCTACGAGGCGGGCTTCGAGGACTACCGGGTCCTGAAGACCAAGTGCCCGGCCAACGGCACGGTGGGCGGCACGGCCTACGCCAAGTGCGGCAGCGACTGGTGGAGCTACGACACCCCGTCGACGATCGCCGGGAAGATGTCGTACAAGAACCAGCAGGGGCTGGGCGGCACCTTCTTCTGGGAGCTGAGCGGCGATACGGCCGACGGTGAACTGATCAAGGCCATCCGCTGACGCCCGGTCCCCACGAACCCGCGGTCCGCCCTCTCTCCTCCCGTGAGGGCGGACCGCGCTCGCGCGCCCGGGCCGGACGGCTCACCGAAGGAACGTCAGCACCTGCTGTGACACGGTGTCGTCGGTGAGCAGGTCGTTGTGCTTGAGGCAGCCGGCCGTCCGGCGGTTGTCCGCCCCGCCGAGGGGCGTGCTCGACACGGGCGCGATCTGCTCGTCGCACGACGACCACCACGTCGCGTAGCGCGTGGGGCCGGGGGTCTGGCCCGTACCCGGAACCCCTCGCGCACCACCCGCGCCGGGCGCCCCGGTCGCCTCCGCGCGGGTACGGACGCACGACCGGCGATCACATGGACGAGGCTGCCGCACTACGCTGAGGCGGACCGGGCCCGTACCTGCGTGTCCATGCGTCAGCAGGCCCGCGCACCGGCGTACTTGCATGTCCTTGCGACGAGGAGCCACCGCACATGACCGTCCCGCTCGACCTGGACTTCTTCCGCCGCTTCCTCGACCGCGCCACACGCGTGATCGTCGCGGAGTCCGCGCGCCTGACCGAACTCGACGCCGCCATCGGCGACGCCGACCACGGCGCCAACCTCAAGCGCGGCTTCACCTCCGCCGCCGAGGCGGTGGCCGCGGAGCCGCCGGCCACACCGGGGGCGCTGCTGACGGCCGTCGGCGTGCACCTGACGAACACCGTGGGCGGCGCGTCCGGGCCGCTGTTCGGGACCGTACTGCGGCGGATGGGCAAGATCCTGGGCGAGGACCCCGTGGTCGAGCCCGAGGCGCTGGGGCGCGCGCTGGGGGCGGCCGTGGCCAGCGTGCGGCGGCTCGGGGACGCGGCGCCCGGCGACAAGACGATGGTCGACGCCCTCCAGCCGGCCGCCGACGCCTACGCGGCCGCCCTGCCGCAGGGCGTCGTGGCCGCGCTGGACGCCGCCGCGCGGGCCGCCCGCGAGGGTGCCGGGGCGACGATCCCGCTGCAGGCCCGCCGCGGGCGGGCGAGCTACCTGGGCGAGCGCAGCATCGGCCACCAGGACCCGGGCGCCACGTCGTCGGCGCTGCTGGTGACGGCGCTGTACGAGGCCACCGACCCGGAGCTGTGCGCGGCGCCGCCGGTGCAGGAGGCGGACGAGGCGGAAGAGGCCGGGGAAGCGGCGGCTCCCGAGGAGGCCGCGCCGGCGGGACGGGTCGGCATCGTGCTCGTCTCGCACAGCCGCGAGGTGGCCGCCTCGACGGCCGCGCTGGCGAAGGCCCTGGTCGGCACGGGCGACCCGGCTCCGGCCGCGCCGGCCGGCGGGCTGCCCGACGGCTCCGTGGGCACGAGCGCCGAGCTGGTGCGGCGGGCGGTCGCGGCGGCGGACCAGGGTGCGGGCGTGGTGGTCTTCTGCGACATGGGCAGCGCGGTGCTCACGGTGAAGGCCCTGCTCACCGAGGGCTTCGGCGGCACCGAGGTGCGCATCGCCGACGCCCCGTTCGTGGAGGGCGCGGTGACGGGCCTGGTGACGGCATCGGCCGGCGGCGACCTCGCCGCCGTGCTCGCCGCGGCGGACGACGCCCGCACATACCGCAAACTCTGAGTCAAGAGGCGGCGGCACCAAGATCACATCGATGGCCGAGGGGCCCACCCGTGCCAGGGTGTAATGGCACAAATACCCTTATGAGCCTCGTTCCGGCGTGGAGGTCCCGCCAGGTGTCGTCGTCGCGCAGACTGCCCTTCGCGCTCGTCCTGGCCTACCTGGCGGGCATCGTGTGCGTCGACCTGATGACGCCGTCGAACCTGCGCCTCGACGTCTTCGCGGCCCTGGCCCCGATGACGGCCGCGGCGCTGTGCACGTACCGGCAGACGGTGTTCGTGGGCGTCGTCGACTTCTGCCTGATGGTGGCGCACCACGGCGTGGCCGACAACGAGGTGGCGGTCAACAGGGTCGGCTCGTTCGTCGGCAACGCGCTGATGGTGGGCGCGAGCATCGCCGTGGCCCGGCTGCGGCGCGACGGCGACGCCCTGCTGGAGCGCGTACGGGCCACCGGGGAGGCCGCGCAGCGGGCGCTGCTGCGGCCGCTTCCGCTGCGGACGCGCAGTGTGGTCGTCGACGGCTTCTACGTGTCCTCGCAGCGGGAGGCCCTCGTCGGCGGCGATCTGTACGAGGTGGTCGACACCCCGTACGGGACGCGCGTGCTGATCGGTGACGTGCGCGGCAAGGGCCTGGGCACGCTGGGCGCGGGGGCGGCGGTGCTGACCGCCTTCCGGGAGGCGGCCTACCACCGGCGCGACCTGGAGAGCTCGGTGCGGGCGATGGAGCAGGGGCTGTACCGCTACCACCGGTCCGCGGAGTACCAGGCGCGGCTGCAGCCGGGCCGGCACGGCGGCCGGCCGGAGGACGCGCGGATGCGGGCGGCGGAGGAGTTCGTCACGGCGCTGGTCTTCGGCACCGAGGAGGGCTCCGAACGGCCCGGTGCGAGCGGCCCGGTGCCGGTCACGTTCGTGGACTGCGGGCACGTGACGCCATTCCTGATCGACGCGCGGGGCGGGGCCCGCGAACTGGAACCGGCCGACGCCGGGCTGCCCCTGGGCCTCGGCGACCTGGCCGCCTCGCCCCGGACGGTCCACCGCGTCGCCCTGCCGCCCGGCTGCCGGGTGCTGACCTGCACCGACGGGGTGACCGAGGCCCGGTCGCCCGACGGCGGCTTCTACCCCCTGGCCGAACGGCTGGACGCCTGGGCCGCCCTGCCCACGCCCGAACTGCTGGGCAGGCTGCGCGCCGACCTCGACGCGCACACGGGCGGGCGGCTGCAGGACGACGTGGCCGTGCTGGTGCTGGAACGGGCGTCGGAGTACCACGGGACGCACGAGGCGGCCCGCCCGGAGGGAGCGGCGGAAGGGGCCCCGGTGGCATAGGGCAGGGACCGGGCCGCATGCTCCGCGGGGCGGGCCCGTGAGAGCCCGCCCCGCGGCCCGTCAGCGGTTGAAGAGCTCGAAGGAGACGCCCGGCCGGCCGCCGAACCGCGCCGCGACGCCCTGCATGCCGCCCTCCAGGAACGTGCGGCAGTACGTCTCCGGATCCTCCTTCGTCAGCGCCTCGATGTACGTGCGGTGGCACAGGAGGGACGCGACGGCCCGGTCGAGGCCGCTGCTCGCGTCGACGGCGTGGGTGGGCCGCGGGGACCCGGCGACCGCCACGTAGCGCACGCCGTCCCAGGGCAGGAGCCCCTCCTCGGCGAGGTCGGGGAAGATCCAGCGGTTGCCGGCGTCGGCGACGGCGTCCAGGACGGCCCGGCCGACGTTGCGGTGGTCGGGGGTGTTCCAGAAGACGGAGTCGCCCCAGGACCAGGTGTCGTGGTGGTTGAGCGTCAGGACGAGTTCGGGGCGGTGGCGGCGGATGGCGGCGGCGAAGTCGCGGCGCAGGGCCGTGCCGTATTCGATGACGCCGTCCGGGTGGCCGAGGAACTCGACGGTCTCCACGCCCACGGCGGCCGCGCCGGCCCGCTGCTCGCGCTCGCGCAGCGGCCCGGCCTCGGCGGGGGCGAGGGTGTCGATGCCGGCCTCGCCGACGCTGGCCAGCAGGTAGACGCACTCGCGCCCGTCGTCCAGCCACGTGGCGACGGCGGCGGAGGCGCCGTACTCGAGGTCGTCGGGGTGGGCGACGATCGCAAGGGCGCGCCGCCAGTCGGTGGGCATCTCCTTGAGCTGATCGCGCGGCTGCGGCTGCGCGCCGGGCAGCCCGGCCGCGGCCGCCGCCGCATCCGCCGTGCCCGCCGCATCCGTCACGTCCGCCGCGCCGGTCGTCGCGCCCGTCGCCGCATTCGTCGCATTCGTCGCATCCGCCATCACGGTCTCCTTCACCTGCCGGATCCGCCTCCGCCCGCGTGCCGCGTTCCGTCGGCGGGGCGTTCGATGCAGCCTACGTCGCACTTCTTCGCGACACGCGGGAACCCGGCGGGCCTGCGGTCCGACTACCTGATCCGGACCCGCACCGGCGGGCCCGTGGCGAACCGAAATTCCTGGAGTTGTCTGATGCGCCCTCGTGCGTGGTGCGGTGTACTGGCCGCTGTGGCCCTGTCGGCGACGGCCTGCGGCGGCGGTGGCGGTGGCGGGGAGAAGAAGTCCGACGACGCCGCGGCCGGCGCGCGGTCCGGCTTCCCGGTGAGCGTCACGGACTGCATGGGCGCGAAGACCACCTTCGAGTCGGCGCCGAAGCGGATCGTCACCAGCAACGCCGCGAGCCTGGAGCTGCTGATGTGGCTGGGCGCGGGCGACAAGGTGGCCGGCACGGGCTTCCCTCCCGGCAAGGGCGCCATGCCGGGGCAGTACGCGGACCGCGCGGCGAAGGTGCCGGTGCTGGGCAGGACGGTGATCCCCAAGGAGAAGCTCCTGGGCTCGGGCGCGGACCTGTACGTCGACTCCTTCTCGTCCATGAAGAACATGGGCAAGATGGGTGACGCGCCGACGGCCAAGGAGTTCGAGACCGCCGGGATCAAGCACGTCTTCCTGAAGTCGACGGCCTGCGCCGCGATGAGCAAGGCGCCGCGCACGGACCTGTCGGGCGTCGAGGCGGACATCGAGGAGCTGGGCAAGGTCACCGGCACCTCCGCGCGCGCCGCCGAGCTCGTCCAGGAGATGCGCAAGAAGACGGGCGCGGTGCAGGACGCCCTCAAGGACGTCCCGAAGGACAAGCGCCCGTCGTACTTCTTCTTCGACTACGACGCGGGCACCAAGCAGCCGATGGCCGTGTGCAACCGGCAGGTCGCCAACGCCGTGATCGGCATGGCCGGCGGCCGCAACGTCTTCGACGGCTGCGACGGCGACTTCAAGCCCGTGGGCTGGGAGGACGTCGTCGCCAAGAACCCCGACTGGATCCAGCTGGGCGTGCGCAACCGGGGCAGCGAGGAGGCGAACGCCAAGGCGTTCGACGAGGCCGCGGAGTTCCTGAAGAACTTCCCCGCCACCAAGGACCTCACGGCCGTCAAGGAGGGCCGCTTCCTGCGCATCGGCTCGGAGCGCACCACGATCGGGGGCGTGCGCAGCGCGGACACCGTGCGCGAGATCGCGCACACGCTGCACCCGGACCGGGTCAAGTAGATGGGTCCGGTGGGGGCGCCCGCCGCGGTCACCGCGGAGCGGGCGGAGGAGCGCGAGCCGGGGGCACGGGCGCCGTGGGTGGCGGGGGCGCTGGCCGCGGCCCTGCTGGTCGCACTGACCGCGTCGGTGTGCCTGGGCTCCTCGGACGTGCCGCTCGGCGAGGTGTGGTCCTCGGTGACGCGCGGCATCAGCGGGCAGGAGCCGGTGCCGGGCACCCGCGACCTGATCGTGTGGCAGCTGCGGGTGCCGCGGGCGCTGCTCGCGGCCGTGGTGGGCGCGGGCCTGGGGCTGGTCGGCACGGCCGTCCAGGCCCTCGTCCGCAATCCGCTCGCGGACCCGTACCTCCTGGGCATCTCCAGCGGGGCCTCGCTCGGCGCGGTCGCGGCGATCGTGCTGGGGGCGGGCGCGGGCGGGCTGCTCGGGCTGGGGCTGTCGGCGGCGGCGTTCGCCGGTGCGCTCGCGTCGTTCGCCCTGGTGTGGGCGATGGCCCGGCGCGGGGGCGGCTTCTCGCCGCTGCGGCTGGTGCTGGCGGGGGTGGGGATCGGGCAGTTCCTGTCCGGCTTCACGCACTACCTGGTGCTGCAGGCCGGCGACGACCAGCAGACGCACGGCGTGCTGTTCTGGCTGATGGGCTCGCTCGGCGGCGCCCAGTGGGCGACGCTCGGCGTGCCGGCGGCGGCGGTGGCCCTGGGCCTCGCCGCGCTGCTCGCGCGCGCCCGTGCCCTCGACGCCGTGCTGATGGGCGACGAGACCGCGGCCGGGCTGGGCGTGGACGTCGCGCGGCTGCGGCGCGAGCTGTTCGTGGTGACGAGCGTCCTCACCGGCGTGCTCGTGTCGGTCTCCGGGGCGATCGGCTTCGTGGGGCTGATGGTGCCGCACGTGTGCCGGATGGTCGTGGGCGGCGCGCACCGCGTGCTGCTGCCGGTGGCGGCGCTGTTCGGCGCCGTCCTGCTCGTCGTGGTCGACCTGGTGGCCCGTACGGCGCTGCCGGACCAGGAGCTGCCGGTGGGCGTGGTCACGGCCCTGATCGGCGCGCCGACGCTGCTGTACCTGCTGGACCGCCGCCTGGAGAGGGGCTAGGGAGATGCGGATCGCCATCGAGGACCTCGACGTGGCGCTGTCGGGCCGGACGATCGTGTCGGGGGTGCGCCTCGTCGCGGAGGACGGGGAGATCGCCGGGCTCGTCGGGCCCAACGGCAGCGGCAAGTCGACGGTCCTGCGCACCGTCTACCGCTACCTGCGGCCGCACGCCGGCCGCGTACTGGTCGGCGGTACGGACATCAGGTCGCTGACCGCCCCCGAGGCGGCACGGCGGGTGGCCGCGCTCCCCCAGGAGCGCGGCAGCGACTTCGAGCTGTCCGTACGGGCCGTCGTGGCCATGGGGCGCACCCCGTACAAGCGGGCGTTCGCGGGCGACGACCCCGCCGACCGGGACATCGTGGCCGCGGCGCTGGCGGGCGTGGGGCTCGCCGGGGCGGAGAAGCGGCGCTTCTCCGCCCTGTCGGGCGGCGAACGGCAGCGGGTGCTGCTGGCCCGGGCGCTCGCCCAGGACCCGGAGGTCCTCGTCCTGGACGAGCCGACGAACCACCTGGACGTCCTGCACCAGGTGGAACTCCTGGCCCTGCTGCGGGAGCAGCGCCGCACGACGCTGCTGTCCCTGCACGACCTGAACGCGGCGGCGTCCCTGTGCGACCGCCTCCACGTCCTCCACGAGGGCCACGTGGTGGCCTCGGGCCCGCCGCGCGACGTCCTCACCCCGGAGCTGCTGGCGGACGTCTTCGGCGTCCGGGCGGCGATCATCGACCACCCGCTGACGGGCGATCCCCTGATCGCCTTCGACCACCGGTCACCGGCGGCGGTGCCGGCGCCGGCGCCGCCCCGGCCGGCGGAGGCGGTGACGGCGGAGCGCTAGCGGGTGCGCTTGCCGCGGGGTGCCGGCCCGGCTGGCGCGCTGCGGCCGCCCGGACGTGACGGTCTCCGGCTTCAGCAGCGGGGGCCGGCCGTCCACCTCGCCGATCGCCGCCGCGTACATCCCCGCCACGCCCCGCGCGGTGCCGACCCCGCCGGACGAGGCGGGGCCCAGGGCCCGGACGGCACGGGTGTTGGCGAAGGCCACCAGGTCGGTCGGCGGGGTCGCGTTCTGGTTGAAGGCGATGCCCTTGACGCTGTCCGGGTCAAGAGCGCCGGCCGCGAGCCGCTCGGCCTCCTCCGGGCTGGGCAGCAGCGGCAGCACGCCCGCACAGCGCGCTTCGAGCGCCTCGGGCAGGCCCAGGTGGAAGTCGAGCCCGTACGGCACCCGGATGCGCTCCTCGTAGATCTCCTGGATCGAGCGGCCGGTCACCCGCCGCACGACCTCGCCCGTCAGGGCGCCGATCACGAAGGCGTGATAGCCGTACGCGGTCCCCGGCTCCCAGAACGGCCGCTGGGCGGCGAGCCGCGCGGCCATCAGCCGGTCGTCGGCCAGCTCCTCCGTGGTGAAGCCGCCGTCGACGCCGACGACTCCGGAACGGTGCGCGAGCAGCTCGCGCAGCGTGAGCCGGCCCTTGCCCTCGGCCGCGAATTCCGGCCAGTAGGCGGCCACTTCGCGGTCCAGGTCGAGGACGCCGTCCTGCACCAGGAGCGCGACCACGAGGTGGGCGGCGCCCATTCCCGGCCGCCGCAAGGGGCCGCGCCGATGTGCCGCCACAAAGGCGGTCAGGCCTCGATGAAGTCGGTCACGAGCTTGACGAAGACCTCTTCCTGTTCGAAGAAGGCCACGTGGCCCGAGTCGATCTCGGCGTAGGAGCTGCCGGCGATCGCGGCGTGGAGGGCGCGGCTGTGCTCCACCGGGACCGTGATGTCCTGGGTGCAGCCGATGACCAGCGCGGGGGCCTGGATGCGCGGCAGCAGGGCGCGGATGTCCACCTGCAGGTCGTAGGCGATGTGGCGCAGCGTGCCCTCGGTCGGCGGCATGTTGGGGATCAGGGCCTCGAACTGCTCGCGCCCGATGGTGTTGAGGAAGCCGCGGCTGAAGCCGGTCATCGCGACGGCGCGGCCGAAGGACGCGGGGTCGCTCGTGCCGAGGTTCTGCCAGAGGGTGAAGAGGCTGCGCAGGTACTCGTCGCTGTCGGTGTGGGCCCAGCCGGCCACCAGGATCAGCCGCCGGACGAGGTCGGGGCGGAGCGCCGCGACGGTGGCGGAGACGGTGGCGCCCATGGAGAAGCCCAGCAGGTCGACGGGCCCGTCGGCCGCGTCCTCGATGACGGCGATGACCTGGGCGGCGAGGCCTTCGGCGGTGAGCGGCGCGCCGTCGTCGACGGTGGCCTCGGTGCCCGACAGGTCGGGGGTGATCACGGTGCGGTGCGGGGTGAACCGGGGGTTGGTCTGTCCCCAGTTCACCGCGGCCCCCGCCGATCCGGTGCCGTGGACGAGGACGAGCGCGGGGCCCGAGCCGGCTCGCTCGTAGTGGACCTGGGCGCCGTTGACGGTGACGGTGGCCATGGGGGTGCTCCTTGCGTGGGGTGCGGTTGCGGTGGGGCCGGGGCGGCGTTCGTGCTCCGGCCCGGCCAACATTGCCGTCGCCGATCCGATGCCGGGAGAGCCTTGTCGACCCTGGGACCGGCAGTCCCTGTCCGAGCCCGGGGACCGTCCGGCAGGATGATCACCATGACGATCGACCGTCCCGAACTCGCCGACTTCCTGCGCCGCTCCCGCGACCGGGTGCGCCCTCAGGACGTGGGCCTGCCTGCCGGCCCCCGGCGCCGCACCCCGGGCCTGCGCAGGGAGGAGGTCGCTCAGCTCGCCGGCATGTCCGCCGACTACTACATCCGCCTGGAGCAGGCCCGCGGCCCGCAGCCCTCGCCCGAGATGCTCGCGGCGCTGGCCCGCGCCCTGCGCCTGAGCGCCGACGAGCGCGACCACCTCCACCTCCTGGCAGGCCGCCGCCCGCCCGCCGCCCGGACCGCGGGCGACCACGTGGGCCCGGGGCTCCTCCACCTGCTGGACCAGCTTCCGGCCACACCGGTCCAGGTGCTGGGCGACCTCGGGGACGTCCTGGCGCAGAACGCGATGGCGGAGGCCCTGCTGGGCGGGGTGTGCACGGTCTCGGAGCACGGCCGCAACGTGGTCTGGCGCTGGTTCACCGACCCCGCGCAGCGCGCCGCGTACCCGGCCGCCGAGCACGACTACTACGGCCGCCTGCACGTGGCCGACCTGCGGGCGGCCGTGGGGCGGCGCGCGGGCGACCCCGCCGCGACGCGCCTGGTGGAACGGCTGCGGGACGCGAGCGAGGAGTTCGCGGGCCTGTGGGAGCTGCACGAGGTCGCGGTGCGCCGGGCGACGCGCATGCGGGTCCTGCACCCGCTGATCGGCCCGGTCGACCTGGACTGCCAGATGCTGCTCGCGCCGGAGGGCGACCAGCGCGTCGTCCTGTACACCCCGCCGGCCGGCAGCGACACCGCCGAACGCCTCGCGCTGCTCAAGGTCGTGGGCACGGGGCAGTTCGACCCGGCCCCGGCAGGCTGACGGGCGGTCGGCCTGCGCATCCGGATCTCCCCGTACCGCCTGCCCTCTGCCCCCTGCCCCTTGACTCCTACTCCCGCTCCTCGAAGTGGCTCGGGCGCCCCGCGCGGTGGACGAGGCGCCCCCGCGTCTCCGCCTCCGCCCGGTGCATGAGCCTCGCCTCTCCCCCGCGCCCCCGCAGGACGGCGGCGTGCCACGGCGTGGCCCACGCGTCGGCCGCGTCCAGCAGCCGGATGCCGAACTTCTCCGCGCCCGGCCGCTGCGGGTGGATGGACAGCCGTACGGACCTGGGGTGGCAGTCGGCGATGAGGTCGCCCCAGGCGCGGCTGCGCGCGATGACCCCGTAGGCGCGGGTCCGGCACTCGCGCTGCAGCGCGGACCGCGTGCCGGCGAAGTCCGCGGTGTCCTCGACGAGGAAGCGCGTGATGCCGCGGTAGAGCCGCGCGGTCTCCTCGTCGCTGCGGACGAGGGCCCGCAGCGTCTCCACCGAGGGCGCGTAGGCCTCGGTCACGAGCCGGCGCTTGGTGTCGTGGTCGAGGTCTCCGTGGACGTCGCGCAGGTCGAACGTGTCGAGGCGGCCGAGCCCTTCACCGGCGATCAGGTCGCGGAGCGCGTCGCCGTAGGCGTCGATGTGCTCGTCCGGTACGTGGATGAGGTCCCCGAAGATGTGCCCGTCGGAGCAGATGAGGATGCGCGCGCCGGGTGCGTGGACCTCGCCGATGCGCGCGCAGAGCCGGTCGAGGAAGGCGAGGGAGAGCCGCTCGCCCTCGTCGGGGAGGTGGCCGAGGACCTTGGCGGGGTTGGGCGACTTGCAGGGGAACCCGGGGAGGGTGAAGAGGACGGGCTCGCCCGCGTCCGTGAACTGCCGTATCTGGCGCAGCTGCTCGGGAAAGTCCGCGGGATCCGCGGACCCCGCGCCGGTGGTGCGGTGGTACGGCAGGAGGAGGCGGAGGATGCGCGCCTCGACGGACGAGGCGGACGTCACCGGAGCAGTCGGGGCGGCAGGAGCAGTCGGGGCGGCAGGGGCGGTCGGGGCAGCAGGGGCGACCGGAGAGGTCAGCGTGGCGTGGGACATGCGGCACTCACCCACGGCCCATGGGGCAGCCGGCGGCACGGTCGAAGGAGACCGGCAGCGCGGAGGTGCCGCGGCCGAGGACGGCCGGGATCCAGGGAAGCTCCCCGTCGGGCACGGCGAGCCGCAGGCCGGGCAGCCGGGCGAGCAGGGTGCCGAGGGCCACCTGGAGTTCGATGCGGGCGAGCGCCGCGCCGGGGCAGAAGTGGATGCCGTGGCCGAAGGCCAGGTGGGGTCCCTGGGCCCGGTCCAGGTCGAGGGTGTCGGGGTCGGGGAAGCGCTCGGGGTCGCGGTTGGCGGCGCAGAGGGAGACGATCACGGAGTCGCCGGCGGGCACGCGCGTGCCGTGCAGGTCGGCGTCCTCGGCGAGGAAGCGCCAGGTGGTCAGCTCGAAGGCGCTGTCGAGGCGCATGAGTTCCTCGACGGCGGCGGGCAGGAGCTCCGGCTCGTCCCGCAGCCGCGCCAGGGCCTCGGGGTGGCGGAGCAGGTTCACCATGGCGGTGGTGATCTGGTTGGTGACGGGCTCCTGGCCGGCGACCAGCAGCTGGAAGATCATGGAGTCGAGCTCTTCCGGGGTCAGTTCGCCCGCGTCGCGGGCGGCGACCAGGCGGCTGAGCAGTCCGTCGCCGGGCGCCTCGCGCCGGTCGGCGACGACCTCGGCGATGTAGCCCTGGAGTTCGCGCAGCAGCGCCTCGTAGGCGGGCCGCCCGGGGTCCGTGGGCCCGACGGGCGCGACGACCTTGCCCCACTCACGGCGGAAGCGCCGGGCCAGGTGCGGCGGCAGGCCGATGACCTCGGCGAGCACCTGGAAGGGGAAGCGGGCGGCGAAGCACTGCACGAGGTCGGCGGAGTCCGCGCCGCCGTCCGCGCCGCCGTCCACCGGCATCGCGTCCACGAGCGCGTCGGCCATCTCCTGGAAGCGCGCCCGCATCCCCTCGACGCGCCGCGGCGCGAACGCGTCGGTCACCAGGCGGCGCATGGCCGTGTGCTTGGGCGGGTCCTGGTGGAGGAGGTGGACCTGCAGCTGCGAGTGCTGCGGCTCGGGCATGATCGAGGCGCGGGCGCGCCAGCGGTCGTTGCCGCGGTCGTGGTTCTTGCCGAGCCGGGGGTCGGCGAGGGTCTTCTGGGCGGCCTCGTGCCCGGTGACCAGCCACGCGGTGACCCCGCTGGGGAACAGGACCCGGTGGATCGGGCCCGCTTCCCGCATCCGCGCGTACAGCGGGTAGGGGTCCCGCTTGTACTCGGGCCCGTAGAGGGGGACGGGGTCGGGCAGCTCGGACGGCTCGGGCTGGGACACGGTGAGGGCTCCTCGCGAAGTCGTGGACCGAAGTCGTGGACCCCTGAGAAGTCGGACGGGCGGTGGAGTGAGTTCCCGCCGGTCGGGGGGTTGTTCGCACGGATTTACGGATGCCTCTGTCGCGCAGGCTCCGTATCTCCAGGTAGTCGGCCGGCGAGGGCCTCTGGTTCCCGCGGACACAAGGGACAATCCTCACGCGCCGGGAGCGGGCGGAAGGCGGCGGAACCGGCTGTGCAGCGTGCCACGATGCGGAGATGACCGCTCGCCGCTCCCTCTCTCCATCCGCAAGTCCATCCGGAAGCCCGGCCGGAGGCCCGGCCGGGAGTCTGTCCGGAAGCCGGTCCGGAAGCTGGTCGGGAGATCCGTACGGCAGTCCGTACGCGACCCTGATCGGTTTCGTCCTGCTGCTGGCCGCCCTCTTCGGCGTCGCGTACGCCGTCGGCACGGCGGCCGGGCCGGCGGCTCCCGGGATACACCGCACCGGGGGATCCGAGCCGGGTTCGGGCTCGGGCTCGGGGTCGGGGTCGGGTTCCGGCGGAGGGATGGGCGGCATGGACGGCATGGACGGCATGCACGGGATGAACGGGATGAACGGGATGAACGGCATGGGTGGGCGATGAGCATGACGACCGGCACCGCCGCCACAGCGGCCGACACGACGCCCGCCACCACCGAACTGATCGTCGGCGGCATGACCTGTGCCGCCTGCGTGGCGCGCGTGGAGAAGAAGCTCGGCAGGCTGGACGGCGTGAGCGCGACCGTCAACCTGGCCACCGGCCGGGCCCGCGTCTCCCACCCCGCCGGGGTCACCCCCGCCGAGCTGATGGCGGTCGTCGAGGGCGCCGGCTTCACGGCGGCGCTGCCCGAGCCCGCCCCCACGCCGGGTTCGGAGGGGGGAGGCAAGGAGAGTGGGACGGGCGAGGCGGGCGAGGCGGCCACGGGCGCCCTGACCCGGCTGCTGATCACGGCCGTGCTGTCCGTCCCCGTACTGGTGCTGTCCATGGCCCCCGGCCTGCAGTTCCGCAACTGGCAGTGGCTGTGCTTCGTCCTCTCGACGCCGGTCGCCGTCTGGGGCGCGTGGCCCTTCCACGAGCGCGCGCTGCGCGGGCTGCGGCACTCCGCCGCGACGATGGACACGCTCGTCTCGCTCGGCGTGATCGCCTCCTACTCCTGGTCCGCGTACGCCCTCTTCCTCGGCGGCGCCGGACGGCCGGACATGAAGATGCCGTTCACGCTGGTGCCCTCCATGACGGTCGGCACGGCGGACGTCTACCTCGAAGCGGTCGTGGGCGTTCCCCTGTTCGTGCTGATCGGCAGGCTGCTGGAGGCCCGGGCCCGGCACAGCACGGGCTCCGCACTGCGGGCCCTCGCCTCGCTCGCCGCGAAGGACGTGCTCGTGCGGGCGGCCGACGGTACGGAGCGCCGGGTGCCCATCGAGCAGCTGCGCGTCGGCGACCGCTTCGTCGTACGGCCCGGTGAGCGCGTCGCGACCGACGGCGTCGTCGTCGCGGGCAGTTCGGCGCTGGACCTGTCCCTGGTGACGGGCGAGAGCGCGCCCGTGGAGGCCGGTCCGGGCACCTCCGTCGTCGGCGGCGCCGTCAACTCCGGCGGGCTGCTGGAGGTACGGGCCGAGGCGGTCGGCGCCGACACCCGGCTCGCCCGGATCGCCAAGCTGGTGGAGGAGGCGCAGGCGGGCAAGGCGAAGGCGCAGCGCGTGGCCGACGCCGTCGCCGGGGTCTTCGTGCCGGCCGTGCTGGCCGTCGCCGTGACGGTCCTCGGCTTCTGGCTCGGCGCGGGCGCCTCGACGCAGGCCGCCGTCACCGCCGCGGTGGCCGTCCTCGTCGTCGCCTGCCCCTGCGCGCTCGGCCTGGCCACGCCCACGGCCCTGCTGGCGGCCACGGGCCGCGGCGCCGGCCTGGGCATCCTGGTCAGCGGGCCGCAGGCGCTGGAGGGGCTGCGGCGCGTGGACACGGTCGTGCTGGACAAGACGGGCACGCTGACGACGGGTTCGATGACGGTGACGGGCGTGACGGCCCGCCCCGACGGCATCGGCGAGGCCACGGCACTGCGGCTGGCCGCGGCGGCGGAGCAGGGGTCGGAGCATCCGGTGGGCCGGGCGGTCTGTGCGTATGCGCTGGAGCCGGAGGGTTCCGCCGACCCCGCAGTGCGGCTGCCGGAGGTCACCGACTTCACGGCCACCCCGGGCAAGGGCGTCGCCGGACGGGTCGAGGGACGGCTCGTGGAGGTCGTACGTCCGGACACGGATGCCGGACGCCCGCAGCAGCGTGGGCGCGCGCCCCGCACGAAGGGGCGCACCACCGCGGCAGCGGCCCCGCTCCACGCCCCGCTTCCCGAGGCCCTGGCCTCGGCCGTGCGCGACGCCGAGCGGGACGGGCGCACCGCCGTCCTGGTCCGCGTGGACGGCACGCCGGAAGCGGTGATCGTCCTCGGCGACACCGTGCGCTCCGGTTCCTACCGCGCCGTCGACCACCTCAAGCGCCTCGGCCTGCGGCCCGTCCTCGCGACGGGTGACAGCGAGGGCGCGGCGCGCGCCGTCGCCGCGGAGCTCGGCATCACCGAGGTCCACGCGCGGGCCACGCCCGAGGAGAAGGCGGAGCTCGTACGGGAGCTGCGCGCCCGGGGCCGCCGGGTGGCGGTCATCGGCGACGGCGTCAACGACACGGCCGCTCTGGCCGGCGCGGACCTCGGCATCGCGATGGGCAGCGGCACGGACGCGGCCATCGGCGCCGCGGACGTCACGCTGGTCCGCGAGGACATGGGCGCCCTGGCGGACGCCGTCCGGCTGGCCCGGCGCACGTCGGCGACGGTGCGCGCCAACCTCGCCTGGGCGTTCGGCTACAACCTCGTCACGCTGCCGCTGGCGGCCGTGGGGCTGCTGAGCCCGATGGTCGCGGCCGCGGCGATGTCCGTCAGCTCGGTGCTGGTCGTCGCGAACAGCCTGCGGCTGCGGGGCTGGCAGCCGGTGCCGTCGCGGAAGTCGGCGGGACGTCGCCCGCACGGCAGGTCTGCGTCTTCTGCGTCTTCTGCGTCTTCAACATCCTCTGCATCTTCTGCTCCTTCTCTTTCCACCGGCCGACGCTCCGGCGCCGCCGCCCCGGCCCCGCGAGGTGACGCGTGAACTTCTCCGGACTGACCGCTGCCGGGCGCGCCGCGCTCGTCCCCGTCCTGGCGTGCGCCGTGACCCTCGGCGGCCTCGGTGCCTGGACCGCCTCGGGCGCCGCGGGCCGGCCCCCGGCCGTCACGGTCGAGGACGCGCGCGTGCTGCTGCCGTTCGGCCGGGACGACACGGCCGCGTTCTTCCGGGTGCGGAACGACGGCGACGTGGACGACGAGCTCGTCGGCGTCGACGCTCCGACGGCCGGCGGTGCGATGCTCAGCCGCACCGTGGTCAAGAAGGGCGCGGGCACCATGCGGATGGTGCGGTCGGCGACGGTGCCGGCCGGCGGCACGCTGGAGATGTCCCCGCACGGCCTGGACGTCATGGTGTCGGCCCCGCCGCGGCTGAAGCTCGGCGATCGGCTGCCCGTCGTCCTGAAGTTCCGTGGGGCGGGCGCGGTGCGGGTGGAGGCGGCGGTCGTCAGGCCGGGGAACTGACGGGTCTCGAAGGCCCACCGAAAGGGGCCGGGAGGCCGGGCGTGAAGCCCGGCCTCCCGGCCCCTGCTCGCTTCATGCTTGATGCGCGTGCGGTGTGTAGTGCGTGACTACGCCGCGACCGGTATGCGCACGGCGTCCCGCTCGGCCGTCTCCAGCTGGCAGATCAGCGCCTCGCGGGCCCGCGCCACGCGCGACCGCACCGTACCGATGGGACAGCCGGCGACGACGGCCGCCTCCGCGTACGGCAGGCCGAGCATCTGCGTCAGCACGAACGCCTCGCGGCGCTCGTAGGGCAGGCGGTCCAGGAGCTGCGACAGCGCGACGCCCTCGTCGAAGCCGGGCAGCTGGGCCGTCTGGGCGCGCTCGGCGGCCGACTGCCAGTCGTCCGTGTCGGACAGGCGGGGGCGGGCGGCGTTGAAGCGCAGCCGGTCGACGACCGTGCGCCGGGCGATGGACAGCAGCCACGTACGGGCGGAGGAGCGGCCCTCGAAGCGCTCCAGCGAGCGCAGGGCCCGCAGGTACGTCTCCTGGACGAGGTCGTCCGCGCCCTGCGGGTCGTTGCTGAGGCGGGCGACGTAGCGGCGTACGTCGCTCTGCGTCGCGCGGATGAAGCGCTCGACGGCGTCGGCGTCACCGCTGCGGGCGGCGAGCGCCCAGGTGGTCACGGCTTCGTCGTCACGCACGGCGGCCTCCCTTACGGGAGGACCGGGGGGTGATGCACCGGGCAAAAGCGGCACCGGGGACGATGGCATGGTGCAGCACTGCAGTGAATTCCGTACCGCCATATCCGCCGGCGTCGATGGCGAGGACCTGCCGCCGGGCGTGACCGGCGCCGCCCTCGACGCGCACGTGCGCGGGTGCGCCGAGTGCCACGCGTGGGGCGAGCGGGCGCGCCAGCTGAGAGTGCTCGCGGCGGGGCTCGGGATGGACTGAGGGAACGGGAACGGGAACGGTCGAAGAAGTCGGATGGGCCGAGTCGGCCGGACAAGAGGCCGGCTCGGCAGCCGGGATCGCGGGGACGGCGTGCCGGCGTGGCACGACCCGCGTACGGGCAGGGGTCATCGCCCTGTGTCCTTCCTGGAATCCGGGCAGCCCGAGGAGCGGGCGGGCCCGGTGACGTGGTTCGGCGCGGAAGGTCGCCGTCAGCCGAAGGCGACGGCGACGCGGGCCGGTGGACCACGTGTGGCGAGGACGTGCGCGTACAGCAGCTGCCGCAGGCGCTGCGCGGCGCGGCTCCGGTCGGCGCGGATGCGCGGCGGGCCGGAGGGGGCCGCCCCCGTGCGGAAGAGGGCGAGGAACGGAGTGAAGAGGCTGCTGCGCAGGGTACGGGCAAGCCGGAAGGCCGCCTGTTCGCCGCCGGCGAGCCACATGCCGCAGATGACGGCGACGAGGACGTGCGCGGTCCACATGCCGAGCGCGCCGTGGCCGGCGTGCATGGACATGGAGTGACCGGCCATGTCGCCCATGGAGCCCATGTCCATGGAGCCCATGCCCATAGGCGTGCCGTCCATGGAGTGCCCGGCGGGCATGTCCGTCGGCATCGGCGCCTGCATCGACGTCGGCATCGGCATGCCGGGGTCCAGCCCCAGACGGGCGGCCCGTGCCGCGTTCACGACGACGTTCTGGGCGAGGCCGAAGAAGAAGTGGAGCCCGGTCTGGGCGCCGACCGTGGCGAGCGTGATCAGCAGCGGGCCGCGCTCGCGCCCCGCCAGGAACCACGCCCCGCTGCCCGTACCGCACAGCGCGACGGCGACGGCCCACCAGGGGACGGTCGTCCCGGACATGACCGCGTGGCCCAGGGCAGCGAGCAGCACACAGACCGCTGCGAACACGGCGGCTCGCAGCGCTCGCGGTCCCTGTTCCGGCTGCGGCCCTGCTCTCATGACGACCACATCGTTGCACCCGCGCCGCGCGACGCGACGGCGGGGTACGCGGAGACGCCCGTACGACCCCCCGCTCGGGCGCACGGGCCCGCCCCGTACCGTCCGCCCGGCGGTACGAGGCGGTGGGTCGCCGGCTCGGGGGAAGGACCGACGGCCCGGGTCCCGTCGCTCCATTGGGACTCGCAGGAACGAGTCAAGCGCGCGGCGGGCGGGCGCGGGAACGTGTGTGCGGGGGCGAGTGCGGGTGCGCGGCTCACACCCCGTGTGAACGATCAGCGTCCGGCGCGCGGCTTGCGCGTGGGGCGGCCGCCGGTGGGGTGGCCGCCGGGTGGAGGCGGTACGGCTACCGCCGGCCCTTTTTGCTGCCGCTCTTACTGCCGCCCTTACTGCTGCTGCCGCCACCGCTGCGCTCCGGCAGCCAGGCGGCGGTGCCCTTCTCGCCGAAGCGGGTGCCTATCGCGCCCTTGATGACGGAGAGGGCGGCGGGCAGGGAGGCGATGGCCGCGGCCTTGAGCGCGGAGACGTCGGTGAGGTCGAACCCGTCGGCGAGGAGGAGACCGAGGAAGGTGGTGATGTAGGCGGCTGCGGTGCGCTCGAGGATGTCGAGCAGAACTTTGGGCATGGCTGTTTCTTCGTCTCTTCCGTTCGTGTCCGATGGGTAAGGGAAGCGTCGTGGCGGAACAGCGCACACCGCAAGCCCCGTCAAGGCTTTGGAAGGACTCGGAAGGACTCGGAGGGCGGAGGATCCCCGTGGTCGATGCGATCAATGCGATCAACGTGGTCGATACGGCCAACGTGGTCGATACGGCCAACGTGGTCGATACGGCCAACACGGCCAACGCGGTCAATCCCTGGCTGGCGATGGCGGGCGACGGCGACCCGGCCGAGCGGAGCCGTACGGTCCGCGGGGCGCACGAGACGTTCGTGAGCGGGGGGACGGTGAGCCCGCGGGTCCGGGCGGTGGTCGCGGACTCGTGGCGGCGGTCGGCGGCGGCGCTGCCCGCGGCGGACTTCCTCGCGCCGGTCGAGCTGGCCGACGCGGAGCTGGAGGAGTACCGCGGGGCGCATCCGCTGGCGTCCGTGATGCCGCTCTTCAGGGAGCTGCTGGGCACGATCGCGGACGACGGGGCGCACCTGCTGGCGGTCTGCGACGCGTCGGGCCGGATGCTGTGGGTCGAGGGGCACCGGGGTGTGCGGAGCCGGGCCGAGGCCATGAACTTCGTCGCCGGTGCCCGCTGGGACGAGCGGCACGCGGGTACGAACGCGCCCGGTACGGCGCTCGCGCTGGACCACGCCGTGCAGATCTTCGCCACCGAGCACTACAACCGCGCCGTCCAGCCCTGGACGTGCGCGGCGGCGCCGGTGCACGACCCGCGGACCGGCCGGCTGCTGGGCGCGGTGGACCTGACGGGCGGCGACCACCTGGCCGCGCCGCACAGCCTGGCGCTGGTGCGGGCGACGGCCCTGGCGGCGGAGGCGAGGCTGGCGGAGCGGGACCGTGGCGGCCTCGGCGGGGTCCGCGACCACGAGCTGACGGCCCTGGGCCAGGACGAAGCGATGCTGACGACACCGGACGGCCGCCGCATCCACCTGGGAAGACGGCACAGCGAGATCCTGGTCCTGCTGGCCGGACACCCCGAGGGGCTGACGGGAGACCGGCTCGCGGCGGAGCTGTACGGGGACCGCCCGGTGCCTCCGGTGACGCTACGGGCCGAGCTGTCGCGCCTGCGGCGCCTGGTGGGACCGCTGCTGGCCTCCCGCCCGTACCGGCTGTGCGAGCCGGTCGAGACGGACGTCGCCCGGGTGGAGCGCGATCTGGAGGCGGGGGACGTACGCGGCGCCCTGCGCGCGTACGGCGGCCCGCTGCTGCCCTCCTCGGAGGCGCCGGGGGTGTGCCGGGCGCGGCGGCTGACCGAGGGGCGGCTGCGGCGGGCGGTGCTGAGCGGCGGGGACGCGTGGGCGCTGCAGCTGTGGGCGGACAGCCGGTGGGGCGAGGAGGACCTGGAGGTGTGGGAGAGGCTGCTGGCGGCACTGCCGGCGAGTGCGCCGCAGCGGGCGGGGGTGGCGGCGGAGGCGCGGAGGTTACGGGAGGCGTATGCGCCGGTCCTGCGGGCGGGCGGGGCAACGTCGGCGCCACGTCGGCGGCGCTAGCCTCCCGTCGCTGCCGGTCCCGGACGGGAAGGCGGCGACCGGAACCCCGGAACCCCCGGATTCCCGAGAACGGGAAGGGAAGGGCCCCTCATGCCTCGCTACGCGAACCCCGGCTCCCCGGACGCGGTGGTCTCGTACCGCCCGCGGTACGACCACTGGATCGGAGGCGAGTACGTACCGCCGAAGCAGGGCGGCTACTTCGAGAACCCGACGCCGGTGACGGGCATGCCGTTCACCGAGATCGCCCGCGGCACGGCGGAGGACGTCGAACGCGCGCTGGACGCGGCGCACGCGGCGGCACCGGCGTGGGCCCGCACGTCCCCCGCCGAGCGGGCGTCCGTGCTGAACCGCATAGCGGACCGCATGGAACAGCACCTGGAGATGCTGGCCGTCGCGGAGTCGTGGGAGAACGGCAAGCCGGTCCGTGAGACCCTGGCCGCCGACATCCCGCTCGCGATCGACCACTTCCGCTACTTCGCGGGCGCGATCCGCGCCCAGGAGGGCAGCCTCTCGGAAATCGACGAGGACACCGTCGCGTACCACTTCCACGAGCCGCTGGGCGTGGTGGCCCAGATCATCCCGTGGAACTTCCCGATCCTGATGGCGGCGTGGAAACTGGCCCCGGCCCTGGCGACGGGCAACGCGGTCGTGTTGAAGCCCGCCGAACAAACCCCGGCCTCCATCCACATCTGGCTGGACCTGGTGGCCGACCTGATCCCCCCGGGCGTGGTGAACGTCGTCAACGGCTTCGGCGTGGAGGCGGGCAAGCCGCTTGCGGCCAGCCCGCGCGTAGCCAAGATCTCCTTCACCGGGGAGACGACCACGGGCCGCCTGATCATGCAGTACGCGTCGGAGAACCTGAAGCCGGTCACCCTCGAACTCGGCGGCAAGAGCCCGAACATCTTCTTCGGCGACGTCTCGGCGGCCGACGACGACTTCCTCGACAAGGCTCTGGAAGGCTTCACCATGTTCGCCCTGAACCAGGGCGAAGTCTGCACGTGCCCGTCGCGCGCTCTGATCCAACAGGGCCACTACGCAGCGTTCATGGAAGCGGCAACGGCCCGCACCGAACGCATCGTCCCGGGCCACCCTCTGGACACCACCACAATGATCGGCGCCCAGGCCTCCAACGACCAGCTCGAAAAGATCCTCTCCTACCTGGACATCGGCCGCCAGGAAGGCGCCCGCACCCTCACCGGCGGCCACCGCGCCGACCTCGGCGGCGAACTGGCCGGCGGCTACTACGTCCAGCCCACCATCCTCGAAGGCCGCAACGACATGCGCGTCTTCCAGGAAGAAATCTTCGGCCCGGTCGTGGCGGTGACCCCCTTCACCGACTTCGAAGACGCCATCACCCTCGCCAACGACACCCTCTACGGCCTCGGCGCCGGCGTCTGGACCCGCAACGGCACCACGGCCTACCGAGCCGGCCGAGCCATCCAGGCCGGCCGAGTCTGGACCAACTGCTACCACGCCTACCCGGCCCACGCGGCCTTCGGCGGCTACAAGCAGTCAGGCATAGGCAGGGAAACCCACAAGATGATGCTGACCCACTACCAGCAGACCAAAAACCTGCTGGTGAGCTACTCCCCGAAGAAGCTGGGCTTCTTCTAGGCCGAAGAAAAGGGCCTCCGCCCTGCGGCGTAGCGAGCCGGGGACACGCGTCACCAGCGTGCGGCCATGGGAGTCAATCTTCCTGCGATCCCTCGCGATCTGCGGCAATGTGTCCTCGTCGAGGCATGCCGTTGATGCGCAAGCAGCCCCGTTGCTGCTGCACTTCGCCTTCGTCGTCGCGCATTCCTACCGGCTTCCAAATAACTTCTTAATAACGGCACCTCACGATTGTCCACCTGTCGGATGGACCGCAGGGCGACGAGCTTGTGGAGGCTGTCGGGGAGCCCGAATCACATCGGCTTCGCTACGCAAGACGCTCAGGCCGCCACCAGCCGAGCAAGGTGGCCACGAGTCTTGGGGGCAGCACATCGCGATCGCACCCGAGGGCCGCCCGGGTACCCCGGGCGGCCCTCGGCTCATGGAAGTCGCGACGGATCAGGCCCGCTTGAGAGCCACGGCCATGCCTTGCCACTCTTCCAGCACGGCCACACTCCGGAACATGGTTTGGAGGGACGCACCGATCCGCCGGGCGGGCCCACGCAGATGCCGACTGGAAGCGCCGAACAAATTCATCAGCGCCAGCGCCTCCTGTAGGTCAACCGCCGCGGTCTGAGTCTCCATCGACATCCCGACCACGTGGTCCAAAGCCTCCGCCACACCGTCCGGCCATTGGCTGCGCGGCGTGTTCCCCGCCCACTCCAGAAACGCCCCGAACGCACTTGCACTGACCCGCATGCGCTCGGCGAAGCGCTCGGCCGCCGCTTCCAGGTCACCAGACGGTCCGTCAATGGCCTTGGCCAGACGATTGACCACCGCCAGCTTCATGCTCATCGAAGCCCCCGGATGACTGACCCGGACCATGTCCTCGGTGATGAGCTCCATCATCGCTCCGAGATCTGTCAAGGCAAACTCCACGTCGGCCATGTCTCCCGAGATGGCTTCCAGCTGCGCCTCGGCGTCGGCGGCCAGGTCCAGCAGACCGGGGGCATCCTCCTCGGGTTCGGCAGCCGCGTCCACACAGGTCTGCATCATCGGGCCGGTAGATGGATCCGCGGGAATCACCCCGCACAAGGCTTCGGTCAGTACAGCCTTGAGCTGCTGCCGCGCCGTGACCGCGTCGGCGGGGTGGGACGACAATTGGATGGAGGGAATCCGTCCGGCCTCGGGAGAGCTGCTGGGCTGCTCGGTGACGTAGACGGTGCACCGTTCGAGTGCATGTCGCATACCAAGTCCGAAGGACAGCTTCTCGTCGGAGCCGCTGAGGTCCGCGACCACGACGTCCACTTCGGCCACCAAGCGCAGCAACTGCTCCGCGGGCAGACCGGCAGCCGTCAGTTCGTCCGCCCGAAGGAGGGTGAGGCCGAGCTGTTCACAGGTGGGATGCACGACGTCGTCGTAGAAGATTGTGGACCGATGCAGCCCGTCCGGGCCGGTTGGGCTAGAGGTGTGGGCCGCGATGGTCGTCGCCCCGACAACGAGGCAGGTGGGCATGGCAGACTCCTTCGGAGGTGTTCATGGGTGTGCTCTGTAGGCCGGGATCAGTCGAAGAGGGTGAGTGCCACTCCCTCGGCGATCTCATCGGCGAAGACGGGGCGTTCCTCGATGCCCAGCGCACGCAGCAGCTCAACGGTGAGCACCCGGTGGCGTCCACCGACCCGGACCGTCTCGCAGGGGAAGGTGCCAAGGGCGATGAGCCGGTAGGCAGTGCCCCGGCACATGCCGAACGCTCTGGCTGCCGTCTTCAGATCTACGCTGACCGGGAGGTTGAAGATCTCCCGGAAGGTGAGAGGTGTCTCGGTGTGGCCAGTCAATCGTTCCTCCCGACTCGTCGGAGGGAGATCGTTCCGACCTGGCGGCCCCGGCGTGAGTACCGGGTGCCGACAGCCGTGTCGGCCAAGCCCCATACCTGGGCCAGTGCACCCATGCGTACGCCTTCGGCGCGGTGGGCAGGGACGGTAATACGCAAGCTGGCCGAGAGTCCGGTCTGGCGCGCGGGCGGGTCGTAGTCCGCCTGCCAGAGACCGTCCGTGTCCGTTCTGATGGGAAGGCTTCCGGCACCTTCCACGTTCTCTACGGCCAGCTCAGGGCGAGCCTTGCGCCACAGCGTCCATGCGCGGGAACAGGCTGAGCGTAATACCTGGCCGCCAGGGTCGGAGCTATACGCTCCGACCTCCGCCAGTGCTTCGAGGTAGCACGTGACGAGTTCGGCCTCCACGTCTTCGCGTTCCGCACGGAAGCAGTCAGTGATTTTGAACGCGGTGCGGCGAAGTCCTGGCAGCCCCAACCACACGACTGCCGAGGGCCACTCGGACCGGTCGGCGTCGAGGCGTGCCCGCTCTGCGATCTGGTGCCACAGGGCGGTACGCGTAGCAGGGGCTGCGGAGCGGTCGTACAGCAACTGGCGGGCCTGCTCCAGAACAACGGGAACGCCCGCTCCTCTCGATCCGTCGAAGAGCCGCAGCTCAGGCATGGGATTCCGGTCGGCGCACTGCCGCTCGACGGAGACGAAGAGTCCGGGGTAAGAGGGAAGCGACATCGTTTCCTCCTGGTCAGTCCGTGTTTGAGGCCGGGGCCTTGCTGCGCCACACAGTCAGCAGCGTCGCCGCCAGTTCCTTGCCGGGCATGGCGTCCGGGCCTCGTTCGACGGCCAGGAGCCAGCGGAGAAATCCCGGCTGCCGGGCTTCTGCCAGGCCTCCGAGAAGTTCCTTCAGGGCTGGACCCGGCTGCGACGCACCGTCCGCTTCACAAGCCCAGGCGAGGAGGACGTCGCGCATGAGCGGGTAAGTGGCCGACTCGTTCAGGGCATGGCTGGTCAGCTGGACTATGCTCGAGGCCGCCTGGGGACCGGAGAGAACCTCACTGCCACACCATGCGAGGTCCGCACCCGCCACGACAGGAAAAACCAGGACAGCCAACTGGCCCGCGACGCCGTCGGACCCTGCCCAGTCCCGCATGCCGTCCAGGATGCTTCTCTTCTCCGGGGCATTACCCGCTGCGAAACGCTGCACCAGCACTTCCGCAACGGCAGCAGCGACAGCCATGTCGTCGTCCACGTCGTTGTGCATCGTCCCCATGAGCCGGCGGAGCAACTGCAGGGCTCGCCCTGCCGTGAGCTCGCCGCGGTCCGAGCGACAGGCGTACGCCACTGCTGTCCGCAAGGCCGCCTCGGGCGCGACGCTCCACAGTTCCAGCAGTTCCTCCGCCTTGGCCCCCGCAGTCGGCTCCTGGAAAGCCGTTCCGAGGCACCGGGCGGCCACCTCGACAGCCGGAGGCCACGGGGCCAAAGCCACGTTGCGCAAGTGGTCCATAGTCCTGCCGCCGGTACCCACAGCCATGGCCGCCACCGCCTGCCCGGCCCGTTTAATCTGGTCCGGATCGTCTCCGGTCCTGGTGAGCCATGCATGCAGCAGGGGCAGCAGGTCTGTGTGTTCACGGCACAGGACATCCCACACGGCATCGCCCACGGCCGGCCAGAAGAACGACACCGTGTCCGTGACGCCCGTTCCTCCCTGCGACAGGCGGTGCGCTCCGAGAGCACGCAGGGTCGCCGACAGGGGCCGCTGGCGGGGCACACCGAGCTGCTGTCGGCCAGCCTGATGGCGCAGGCTCTGCGCTGCGGGCTCCTGCCCCCATCCGGAGCCTGCCAGCCCCAGCAGGTCCGCCGCACGCTCCACCACGACACCGCGGTCAAGCCCGCCGTAGACGCTGAGCGAGAACAGGTGGGAAAGGAGTACGGGATCTTCCTGCGCCCGGGCCACAAGTTCCGGGGCTTCCGCCCGGGCCAATGCGGGTAGCACCTCGGCGCAGGCGGCGCCGCCGGCGGTACCCAGCCGAGCCACGGCTTCTGCCGCCTGTGCCGCAAGGCGGGGTGGCAGCTCGGCCGGCAGCAGCTCCCCGAACAGCCCCGTTCCCAAGGACTGCAGCAACCGGACACGCACCTTCTCATCGGGGCAGGCGTCCGCGAGATGGGCAGCGAAGACCTTCCGCGGATCGGGCGGCAGGTGACACAGGACCGGTGTGCCCAGGTGGTCCGCCAGAGCGGGGGCCAGGCCAGGGGCGTCCGCCACCACGATGAGGAGGCGTGCCCCCACTTCAGCCAAGGGTGCTTCCAGCCGAGACAGGTCCCACGGGCGGAGCGCAAACGGATCCGGAGGCTCCATCACCAGGTAACCGTGCACTCCCTGCGGACGCGGTCCCCACCGAGTGAGGTCCACCGCCCCGTCCACTTGGACGAGCACGGGATCTTCCCACCCGTGAGCCAGCAGGTTGAGGGCGTGAGTCTCACGGCCTGTCCCCGGCGCTCCGACCAGCACGGAAATGCCGGAATCGAGTGCCACAAGCGCGTCCGCGAAACCGGGCGGCGGCACGAAGCGACGCCTTGCCGCTTCCAGGTCCTTTGCCCGTACAGGACCTTCCCGCATCGGTCCCGCAGCCGAACCGCCTTCCGCCGCGGCGGACAGGGTCTGCCGCTGACCGCCCGTTACTACCCCCGTGTTGACCGTACCGTTCGGCGCGACGACCACCATTCTCCGCCCCGAAGCCAGGGCTGAGACAAGAGCGTCGAGGTCACCGGCCTGGAGCGACTCAGATTTCACCGTCGGCTCCGTGGGCAGGGCGGCCGGAAAGCTCGATGGCGGTGACGTGCTGACCGCCGTGCACGGTGCCCGTGTTGATGATCCCTCGCTCTGCGTTCAAAACCATGGTGGGTGAAACTTCCGGCTCGTCGGAGCGATCCGGCACTTCGCAGCGGTCGGCCGCCGCTTTGAGGGCCGGCCGCGGACGGTGGAACGCAACCACGTTGTCCGCCTGGCGGATTTCCTCTTCTCTCATGTCGTCCTTCCAGAGCAAGCTGGACGCCCGAGGCTTACTCGCACGTCATTTCCTGGACGACTCAAGGTTCCCGCGCTCCTCCCCACCGGTCCGCTCCCAGAGTGCATTCGGAAAGTGGTTGTGGTCACATACGCAAGGTTGCGCAGAGGGCTGGATGCAAATGGGCGGACACGCCGTCCATAGACGCCGCTCCGCTCATTTACTCGACATTCGAACTGATTATTGAGACTAAAGACTGTCCCGCTACGACTGATCTTGGTGTCATGACCTTGCCGTGCCTGGTCTGATCACGGCGTCGGAGCCTTCCTGGATAGCCCCGTTCATCGAGCTGAGCCCGCGGCAGTTCGATAAGCCGACTACTGCGATGCGGCGCAAGGGGGGGCGTACCCTGTACGCAGGGGTCGGCCGTGGAGCCTGACTCTGGAGGACCGGATCCTGCTAATAGCGGCCTACTGGAGTACGAACTTGACGCCGCGGCAGCTCGGCGCGCTGTTCGAGGTGTCGAAGTCGGCCGCTGACCGCACAATCAGGCGCCGCGGGCCGCTGCTCGCGCTCAAGCCCCGTCAGCGGTTCCGTAAGGATGCTGTGCTGATCGTCGACGGCACCCTGGTCACCACCCGAGATCATGCGGTTGCCAAGCAGCCGAAGAACTACCGATACTCGACCAACCACCAGGTCGTCATCGACGCCGATACCCGACTCGTCGTCGCCGCCGGCTGGCCGGTCACGGGCAACCGCAACGATTGCAAGGCGTGGGAACTTTCCGGTGCGAAGGCCACCGCTGGCCGGGCCACGGTTATCACGGACGGCGGCTACCCGGCACCGGCCTGGTCATCTCGCGCCGCCATGAACGCGGCCAGACCGAACTGTCTGCGTGGACGGAGAAGCACAACACCTCCCACCGCAAGGTCCGGGCCCGCGTCGAGCACGTTTTCGCACGGATGAAGGCATGGATGATCTTTCGCGACTGCCGCCTGAAAGGCTACGGCGTTCACACCACCATGCTCGGCATCGCCCGGCTGCACAACCTCGCCCTCACGGGATAACTCCCGCCCATATGTTCAGTCAATACAGAACTCGTTGCCCTCGATGCCCAGCCTCGGGATGCACGAATCATTACCGTCATACAGAGTTCGCACGTGTACCGCGCCGAGCGGGATCAGCTGTGCGCATTCAGCCTCAAGTGCGGCGAGATGTTCTTCACCCACGAGTGCGGTGCCGACCCGCACATCAAGATGCACTCGATTCTTGACGGCCTTCCTTCCGGGACGCGCTGAAAGTACAGTCGCGGGCCCACACCTGAAGGATCAACGCAGGCGAACCACGAATCCCGCTGCTCAGGTGGCTGCGAACGTCAGATTCCGCGCAGTCGAAGGTGAATTGGAACGTCCTGATCGCTGACATCGATGCACCGTACCAAGGGGACTTGAGACGCTGCCGCTCATTTCGCCAGATGGATCCGCCCGCAACCCCGTCGCGCCCTGAGCCACCTTGGACACCAAATGATCAAACCGGACAGTCCACAAGAACGACGCGACCCCGGCGGCGGAGCCAACAGGTGGCCCCCAGGGCCCAGCCCTGACCAACCTCCCTCATACGAAAGATCAGTCAGGGGACAACCTTACGAACTCGTGCATGGTTGGCGGTGAGCCGTTGAGGCTTCGGCGGGGCTCGGTGTTCGCATCTGCCATGTCGGGCTCAGGTTCGCGGTCTGCTGGTGGGACAGCGGGCTGGCGATGGCCAGGACGGTGTCGTTCGTGTGCTCACAGCGCCCAAGGCGACGTGTCAGCGCCCGCCAGTTCTTCAGGTGAGCGATGCCGTGCGCGACCCGGATGCGTCGCGAGGAGTGCGCCTTTCGCTGCCGCTCGTACATCTCCTCGTACCCGTCTGGGGCGTTCTTCCTGAACTTGCGGTGCGGTGGTGTCACAACGCGCCCGCCGGTCTGGGCGCCCAGTCCCTGGTAGCCGGCATCGGCGAGGATCTCGACCGCCGGCCCGTCAGCCAGGAGCTTGACCAGCCCTAACCGGCGGGCGGGCATGATGTCCGCGCAGCAGCCCGGCCAGGTCGGGCTGCAGAAGAGTATGCGGCCCTCGTCGTCCGTGACCACGATGGCCTTGACGGCGTTCCGCCTGGTCTTGCCGGAGATGTACTTGTCCCGGTCCTTGCGCCCGGTGGCTGGCCTCCGGACCCGGATCTCGGTGCCGTCGATGATCCCGGTCTTCCCCGTCGCGCCGAGCTGGCCGACGACCTCGGCCAGTGTTTGCAGCCGCACGTCGGGGCTGATGGTGCACCTCCGCTCGGCGAGCAGGGGCCGCACCTCGCTAATGGCCCGGGTGATGGTGGACCGGTCCACACCGAACCAGCAGGCCAGCACGTCGTGAATAGCACCGTGCCACAGGTGCACGAGGGCGGCCGACAGGTGGTCGACGAAGACCAGCTTGAATCGTGCTCCAGCACCGATTGCCCGCCGACGCGGCCGGTCGGACAGCCGCCTCGTGCCGAGCCCGCCAGACCGGGCCATCTTCCGTGGCCGGTGACGCGATCATCTCACGCGACAGCCCCGTGACCCGCCGGTCCGCAACGATCGCCTCACGAGCACCAACCCCCACCATGCCCCAGCTAACGACCGACCATCACACTGGCCATGCCAACTACGCACGAGCTCGTTAGATAGCCACACCAGGAACTTGGCGCCCCAACGCGGAAATACGGTCACGCAGGACGCAAGAGATTTCCTTCCGCTCCTGGTCGGACAGCCTTCCGAGCAACGAGGCCAACTCCTCCTGCCAGTCGGTGCGCGGAGGGCTGAGTCGTAGTGCGCTGGTGAGATGGGTGAGGATCACGTGCCAGCCGTGCAGGGTATCCGTGCGCACGACGCGCACCGGATCATGAACCCACCACGACACCCAAAGGTCCACCGATTCCGTGCCGTACACCGTGGGAATTCCGACGGCCCGGGTATCCACGTGCTCGGTCACGTCCACGCGGAAGACATCGGTATAGCTGCCGCGCATACCAGGCGTCGCAGCCTCGTCAGGCGCCGCCACGTACGCCCCCATGTCATCGGGACCTCCCCGGCGACCGAGCAGAAAGTAGCCGCCAGTGGCATCTTTAAGCACGAGAGACCAATCCCTCGCGGCGGACCAGCGGTGGCTAAGGATTTTCCCGCCAGGGCGATTTAGTCGCACGGAAGTAGAGACGCTCGCTCGGTCGGTCGGTCATGCCGCCTCCCCCTGTTCGCCGTTGCGCCACCTGTTGAGCGAAGTCCGCGCGATGTCGCGTCCCACCCAGCCATCGAATCCTCGTTCGCCCAGCTCCACGAACAGTCGGAACTCACCGTGTTGCATCGAGCGTGCCAATGCGGTGAATAGACGTTCCACTGCCCGGGACAAGGTCTCGTCCCACCGCCCCCAGTCGGCCCAATGCAGCAACGCCCTGCATGTCACATCGAACGAACTGTCCGAATTCAATGACCAGCGAATCAGACCAGTGATCAGCCGACCTTGATCGGTCTCATCGGCAAGCTGCCGCTGGAACCACTCCGGCAGCTGCAGCAACTCGCCGAACAGTTCAAGTAGTTGCTCTGCATCAGCCTCGTCCATGCTCAGCCAATCGAGCAGTCGACCGAACACAATCTCCTCTTTGCCGTCCTGAAACAGGCGCAGGGTGGCCACCTTCACGGCGAGGCGGATCCGGGCCTGCCCCTCATCCTCTCCAACCTCCGTGCGCACGCCACGGATGAGAGTGTGGAGAAGACGCAGGGCGACATCAGGACGGGACAGCCCGAACTCCGCACCGCACGCGTACGCCACCGTGGTCCTCAGGTGAGGGCTGACTGTCAGGCTCCAGCGCTGGAGGCGGTATCGCACTTCTGCGACCAGTACTGGATCTTCGGCGGCAATGCCCAGGGCGTGTGCTGCAATGAGGCGGCTGGTGGTGCGCTCGGACTCGGCCAGGGCCTGGATGTGGCGCAGTGCCCGGCGTCCGCCTCCCCAACTCGTCGCCCTCCCCATGACCCGGCCCACCGGTAGGGTGAGCTCACTGTCCCGGTTCACCTCGCGCAGCCATCTGACGAGCAACTCCGACAGCTGTCCGTACTCGCGCCACACGTGCCTCAGTACGGCTTCGGCCTGCCGGTGCCTTACAAAGGCGACCGATTCCACGCTGTGCGCGTAGGCTCCTTCCGTGCGGATCTCGCGCGTTTGCCGTGAAGCCCGGACGGCATGGAGTAGTTCAGTCAGGGGACGCCGGAAGATGAAGTCCGGGTTGGGCCGTTCCTTATTCCGGGTGCCTTCAGAATCCGTCACCGGCAAAACAGCTGTCAGACGCCCCTCTGAGAGCTCCAACAGTCGGTCAGCTTCTTCCCTGACGATCCGGTAGTCCAATCCTTCGTAGACGCAGGCGGCCAACAGAAAGGCAAGGGCATCAGGGTCATTGCGTAACCCCGCTATGAGCTCCGGCACTTCTTGCTCCACCCGGTAGCTCAGCCGGGCTCGGAGATCGCCAAGCGCCGTCGCATCCCCATCGGCCGTCACAATGGCCGTCACCAGCTCGACCACCTCGGCCGGCACCAGCTCGGATACCAGGAGCTCCTCCAGCAGATGGCTATCCAGTGCCGCCAGCAGGCGCTCGCGCTCGTGCTGATCCGGTACCACTGCTTCGAAGCGACTGCCGAAGACCGAAGAAGGCGGCGGCTCGCAAGTTATCGGACTGACATGGAGATCCTGTTCGAGGCGGCGCAGCAAGGCTGTGTCATCGGGCAGAACGATCACCATGTATGCCCCGGCCTCTTTCAGCAGGGAACGCACATGACCGAGTACACCAGGCCCGAGCGGACGGGAGGGGAAGAGCCCGTCCATCAGGTAGCCGCGTGCCAAAGTTTCGGTAGGCTGCCACCGGTCCAGCTCGGTAATACTGTCCAGAGCTCGCAGCGGGGCCTCGTCTCCGCAGCACGCGCGAAGAAGGTTCAGCGCCGCAGTGCGGCGTCCGGATCCCGGGCGCCCGGCGAGAAAGAGCACCCCCCGATTCAGCTCCGCAACGGCGGTTCCGAACCATTCAGGTTCCGCGAACCCAAATGTGGCAGCCCGCACCTCCGCTTCCGGGACCGGACCCTCGTGCACCTGCCGGCCCCACGTGTCCGCCGTTCATCCGTCGGCTTGTTGTGCACACGTTGACCGCCGTGAACGGAGCCGGCGTTGATATTTCCGTACGGAGCGTAGACAAACGACCCAGAAACGCCCGCAGCTCCGCCGATGGCGTCGATCAACTCGGAGACGTCGTGCTCCGGTTCAGCACACGGTGATTCGTCCTCGGACGAGTCTTCAGGAGCCGACTGCGCAGGACCGGGCAGTGCCGCGTGGGCCGTCCCTTCAGCAGGGGTCACGATCGCCCCTGGTACTTGTTGCCGCGGACCTGGTCCCCTTGCAAGCCTCGAATGCGACCGGCTTTGCTTCCTTCGACGTGATCTCCGGCAACGCGGTAGTTGCCCACGCTCTGACCGCCGTGCACTGTACCCGTGTTGATGTTGCCGTTGGGGGCGCTGTTCTCCACACGGGAGTTCTGCGCCCTGGCACTCTCCAACGGATAGGCGTCCTCCTGCTGTGTCGCTTCGGCGGCGCAGCCGGTCGAAGTCTCTTCGAGTAGCGGCCCGGAGGGCTGGGGTACGTAGATCCAGGCCCGCTGGGAAAAGGGCTTGCCATCCACTGTCGCGGCCACTTCCACGAAGTGATCGGGATGTCGCCCAGTGTAGCCACCGGCGACTGCGTCCTCGTAGCAGCGCTCCGAGAGAATGGCCGCCACGTGCGTGATGTTCTCCTTATGCGAGGCGAGCACAGCCTTGACGGGGCGGGAGTCGAGCAGGCGGTGAGTATCGTTGCGCGCCGTTCCGTTCCCGCCGAACTCGTCGCCGGTATCCGGTAGCGGGCCAATGTGCAGGCTGACGCGGAGCCTAATGGGCACTGCCCCGTGGGACAGCACGTTGAAATCGGTCAACACGTCCTGGAGGGTGAGCAGCAAGGGATGGATCACGAAGGGCGTCAGTGAGGGGTCGAACCCGAAGACGTAGCCGTCGCCGGTCGAGGCCGGAAATTTGCGGTCATTCCAGAGTTTCTGCAGTCCCGCTCGGGCCAGGGCAGCCTTGAGGAGTTCCGGTACGGCACGGCTGACGGCCTCGTGCTCGATGGCGGGGCGTCCTGTGAACCCCTTGGCGTCCACGGCCAGGATTCCCCGGTAAGGGGGTAGTGGATGGCTTTGGGCGTAAAGACCTGCACTCCTCTGGGACAGTTCACTGCTGTGCTCGCGCATATGCTCACTCCTCGGCGAAGCCCCTGCCCGACCCCGTCATGGGCCGGGCAGGGGCGCATGTGTCCGTTGGTCGTGCCACTCGAGCTTCACAGAGGGCACGCGGACGATCCGCTCCGCGAGTGCGAACAGCGTGTGATGCGAGTCACAGCACTGTCACGCACTGATGGAACCAGCGAGCGCCTTCCTCAGGGCTTCCACACTGATCACGTTGATGCGGCACTTGGCAGCCTCCACCCGGTCCGGACCGAGGCGTTCCAGAGCCTTTCTGACGGAGTTGCGGCCCACTCCGATGTGCTGGGCCAGCTCCTCCCTGGTGAGGGAGAAGGAGCGCACGCCGCCGGAGACCTCGACCAGGCGGAGCAGTGCCAGGGCCAGGCGTTCGTGTACGTGACCGTCGCAGGCCTCGGTCTGCTCTCGTAGCCGGCTGGAGGCCAGCACAGCAAGGGGATAGGCCAGCTGGTGCTCTCGTACGAAGCGGTGGAAGTCTTCAGCGGGGACCACAGCCGCCTTGCATTTGCTCATCGTCCGCACATCGGCCAGCCGCTCTCCACCATGCTGGAGCGCCATCTCACCCAGGATTTCACCCGGCCCGCGGAAGGCAAGCAGTCGCTGCCGACCATCGCGGTCCGTGCGGACCACCTTCACCATTCCGCTGATCAGGGCAAGCACATGCGTCCCCTCAGATCCCTGCCGTAACAGGGTTCGGTCCGATGCGTAGGTCCAGGACTGGAAGCGGGTCAGCCCTGCCCACGCCTCGTTCGACACCAAGTCCCGGAGGACCCGCACCGGAAATACGTGATTTTCGCTCATGCGATCACGCTAGGGGATTCAACACTCGAGCGGGTGCAGAACTCAAAATTCCCGACAGCCACAGCCGCGAAGCAGGCTGAAATCATTTCAACTGGCTAAATCGCTTTCCATCACAACGGGGCACACCAAATACTCAGCGAACGCGACGCCGCAACTGACTGGAAGTGTGCGTCATTCATGATGGACTCGCTCTTACGGTCGAATTCTTCGAGGAGCCGTGAGATGTTCCGAGAATGGTGCCGCTTGGTGGAGCAGACGCAGAACCGAGCCACTTCTGGCCGGGCGCCAACCAATTGCCGGGTAGCCTCTTCGGTGCGCAGCACGCGGCGGCGATCGACGTATAAGAGTCCAGACGAGGTTAGTCCCACAGCCGTGCCCTCGCCAGCGCGACGGCACGGGAGCGTCAACCACCCGCCATGGGCCATGAGCTGGGCACCGCATGCGGCGCCCAGCTGATGCGATGGGTGCTACCAGCTGCCGCCCCAGACGGCTCGCGTGCCCACGGGGCAGGTCAGGCGGAAGTCCCACTGGCCCGAGAAGGTCTCCGGGAAGAAGTGGCGGCCGTCCGTGCAGTCCACGTACACGTGGTATGAGGTGCCGTTGCACGTCATGAAGAAGTTGCGGCCCCCGTCCGTGCGGCCGTTCCAGCAATTGGCGGCCAGTTCACGCTCGGTGGAGCTCGAGGCGCGCTGAACCGGGGTGTTCGCCGAGATCGGCGCCAGGCCGGCGGTGCTGGTCTTGCTCTGACCGTCGGTGCTGGTCGCCTGGGCTTCGGCGGTGCCGGGAACCGGGTCGGCGCCCGCCGGTGCGGCGAGGCCGGCGACCGCGGCGACGGCGATCGATGCGGCTACTGCGGCGTTCCTCAGGAACGTCACGTTCTCCTCCGAGTGGTGGATGTTGCGGTAGGTACGGGATCTTTCCCGACCTTTCGACGACATCGTGACCGATTGCCGCTTCTGAGGGGAGTTGGGATCGGTTGGGGGGCGTGCGGGAAGAAACGTCACCAACAGGGCTTGTTTGTCCGGATGGTTGTGGTGCGCTCCTGCGAACGTGTGGTCAGCAGCCGCGTGTTGTTCCTCCTGAGGAGGTACACCGGCCACGGACTCCTCGGCCGCACACACGAAAGGGCCTCCGGCTTCGCTCAAGCCGGAGGCCCCTCTCCTGCCGCTCAGGCAGGTCTTCCCCGCGTCAGTTGCCGTTGCCCGGGAGGGCCATCAGGGACTTCTGGCGGCGCTCGGGCTCGGTGCCCTTCTCCTCCGAGACGTAACCCGACGAGAGGTAGAGGGACTTGCCGTGGGCCACCGGGTAGGGATCGGAGCCTATCCAGGCCTTGGTGGGGGTGGGGCGGTAGGTGCGGACGGTCTTACGGGATCCCGTCGCCGGGTCGAAGCGGACCAGGGTGGACGGGTCGTGGATGTTGCCCGCCGAGTAGGCCAGGATGTCGTCGGTGTCCGACGTCGCCACCAGGTGGTACGTCTGCAGGTAGCCCGTCGCGCGCTGGTCCCACAGGCGCTTTCCGGTGGTCAGGGACCAGGCGGTCAGCTGGTTGTTGTCCTCGGAGTTCTTGCCGTCATCGTCACCATCACCGTCACCGTCACCGTCCGACGCCATCACCAGCTTGTCGCCCGCGATCCGGACGTCCGTGGCCGGGGCGCTGCCGTCGCCGCGGGAGAGCCCGTAGCGGCGTTTGGGGGCGCCTTCGAGGCGGGTGCGGAGCTTGCCGTCGTCGTCGAGGACGCTTACGCGCATGCGGCCCTCGTAGGGCTGCTCGGGGTCGTCGACGACGATCGGGGACGTCGCGAGGACCTGCCCCTGCCCGCCGTATTCGCCGAGGCGGTACTTCCACTTCGCGCGGCCGGTGGCCGGGTCGACCGCGGCGAGGTACGTGCCCGGGTCCTTGCTGCCGAGGAGGCAGTGCTGGATGCGCACGAGCTGCTTGCCGCCCGTGTAACCGTCGCCCCGGCAGGTGTCCTTGGCGTCGTCGTCCTCGTACAGGCCCTTGTCGTCGTCCTTCCACAGCTGCTTGCCGTCGCTCACCCGGTACGCGGTGGTGACGTGATCGTCCGCGGAGACCACCACCACGTCGCCGCTGCGGGCGATCCGGGGGGCGCCGGTGGGAGCCTGGTTGTCGGAGCCGGTGGAGTGCTCCCACAGCATCTTGCCCGACGTCAGGTCGACGGCGTAGAAGGTGTGGCACGCCGCCCCGGAGCCGCGGGCGAGGACCGCGATGCCCGCCGTGGAGTCCGCCGACGCCTGGCACAGGACGCTGCCCGAACCGGGGGTGGGGGCCTCCCACCGCTGTTTGCCGGTCTTCGGGTCCAGGCCCACGAGGCGCTCCGGCAGGGCCTTGACCACGGTCTTGTCGGTGAACCACACGCCGCGGATCATCCTGGGGTGATCGAGCCCCGACCTGGTGTACGGGAGGCTCCACGACACCGTCGCCCGGCTTCCGCCCGAGCCGCCCTTGCCGGATCCGTCCCCCGTTCCGTCACCCGGCAGCAGCATCCAGACGCCCGCGCCCAGCGCGACGACGAGGACCAGACCCAGAGCCACCGCGAGGGCTATCAGCCCCTTCCGCGGCGGCGCCTTCGGTATGCCGGATACACCTGGCATACCGGGTGCACCGGGGATGCCAGGGGCGCCCGGTGCGTACATGGGCGGCGGGAACGGGCCCGTTCCGTAGGGAGGTGCCGCCGCTCCGTAGGGAGGTACCGCTCCGTACGCCGGTCCCGCTCCGGACCCGGGTGCCGCTCCGTACGTCGGCCCCGTCCCGTACGCCGGTGCTGCTCCGTACTGCTGCTGCGGCGCTGCCTGGACCGGTGCCGGTCCCTGGGCCGATGCCGGCCCCTGCGCCGGCGCCTGCGGCATCGGCGGTCGCGTCGCGTCCGGCGGCGCGATGACGAAGTCGTCCTCGCCGTTCTCGTTCAAGGGCTCGCCCATTCGGCCTCGAATCTCCTTCTCTCCCTTGTAAGGGACTAGTCATACCAAGTCGGATTCCCCGGCGGCCCGCCGGGCGGGGTGCGGGCGCCGGGTGCGGGTGAGGTGTACGGGGTGAGGCGGTGTCAGGCACGGCGGTGACGAACCCGGTTACAGCCCCTGCTGCGACCCCGGTTACGACGCGTTCCTGCGCATCGGCGCGAGCAGCGTCAGGTGGGCCCCGGAGCGGACACCCGCGCGGACACCTGCGCGGACGCCCGAGCGGGTGCCGGAGCGGCCGTCGCGGCGGCCATTGGTGGTGCGGTAGACGTCGACGGGACCGGCGGGACGCCAGTGTTCGCCGAGGCGCTTGGCGGTGTACATCGCCTCGTCCGCGCCCCGGAGCAGATCCGAGAGGGCGGCGCCGGGCCGGTGGCTGGTGCGGCAGATGCCTATGGAGGCACGCGGGGAGAGGGTGACGCTGCTGGTCTCCAGCGGCGCCGAGAGACGGGCGGAGAGGCTGTACGTCAGCTCGGAGTCCAGGTCGGCGTCCGGCGCGAGGCGCACCACGGCGGTGAACTCGTCGCCGCCCAGCCGCGCCGCGAAACCGCCCCGCTCCCGGCACCAGGCGGACAGGCGCCGCCCGACCGCCGCGATGACCTGGTCGCCGACGTCGTGCCCGTGCGTGTCGTTGATCTGCTTGAACCCGTTGAGGTCGAGCAGCAGGACGGCGGCGTGCGGCCGCTTCACCGCCCGCTGCGCCCGGCTGGTGAACTCCTCGCGGCACATGAGGCCGGTGAGCGGGTCGGTGCGGGCGGTGCGCAGGCGGCGGACGAGGAAGAGGGCGTGGGCGGCCCATCCGAGGGTGGGGGCGGCGATCGGTAAGGCCTGGAGCACGAGGTTCATCGGACACCTTCCGGAACAGAGAGGTGGCCCGTCGCTTTCCTCGCCGTGGGCGACGTGAGTGCGCGTCGAGACGCGAGTACGCCGTCGCGGTGGGGCGCGAGCGGGCCGGTGGGTGGATCCGGTCATGCTGGAGATCCCCCGTTTCCCCGGGCCCCGCCCGTGGCCCTGCCGGTGGCCCGCCCGTGGCCTGCCCGCGGCCTCACCCACTCCGCACACCCCTGGCAGACCGGAGCCGATCGGGGCAGGCTGTGCACTCCGGCGGAAACCCGCCGGAGGCCCGATGCAATCCCGATGCAATCCCGACGGACAAGGGAGATCAACGGTGAGTCCGCACAGAACCGGCCGCCCCGGCGGCCGCCCCGAAGCCCCCCTCTCGCGCGTCGCCCTCACCCCCGCCGCAGCCCGCCTCCTGCGCCTGCTGCGCGAGCGGCACGGGCCCCTGATGTTCCACCAGTCCGGCGGCTGCTGCGACGGCAGTTCGCCGATGTGCTACCCGGAGGGCGAGTTCCGTACGGGCGGCTCGGACGTCCTGCTCGCCGAGCTGGCGGTGGAGGGCGTCGCGGAACCGGTCGGCTTCTGGATGTCGGCCGACCAGTTCGAGCGCTGGCGCCACACCCACCTCACCGTGGACGTGGTCCCGGGCCGCGGCAGCGGCTTCTCCCTCGAAGCTCCGGAAGGGCAGCGCTTCCTGCTGCGGTCACGGCTCCTGACGGACTACGAGGCTCAGCAGCTCGGCTGACAGAAGGCCCGTCCCGACGACACGCCTGCCACGACAACACTCCTGTCACGACAATGCGCCTGCCACGACAACGCGCCCGTCCCCGCAACACGCCCGTCACGACGCCGCGTCCACCAGTGACAGCGTGTGCAGCCGCTCCGGCGGCCCCGGCCGCGCGTAGTACCACCCCTGCGCGGTATCGCACCCGAGCACCCTCAGGTGCTCCGCCTGCGTGCCCGTCTCCACCCCTTCCACCGTCACCGACAGGTCGAGGGTGTGGGCGAGCGAGACGATCCCCTCGACGATCTTCACGTCGACGGGGTCGGCCGGCGCGCGCTGCATGCCCCGGGTGAAGGAACGGTCCAGCTTCAGCGTGCTGACGGGGAGCCTGCGCAGGTAGGAGAGGTTGGAGTAGCCGGTGCCGAAGTCGTCCAGGGCGATGTCCACGCCCAGGTCGGCGAGCTGGCGCAGCGGCCGCAGCTCCTCCTCGTCGGCGCCGATGAGGGCGTTCTCGGTGACCTCCAGGCACAGGGCCGACGGGTCCAGGCCGGAGCTGTCGAGGACGGCCACCGTGTCGGCGACGAGGGAGGGGTGGCGCAGCTGCGAGGGCGAGAGGTTGACGTTGACCCGCATCGGGCCCTCGCACGTGCCCTCGGCCCGCCAGGCGCGCGCCTGCCGTGCGGCTTCCTGCAGCACCCAGCGCCCGAGGGGCACGATCAGGCCGGTGCTCTCGGCGAGAGGGATGAACTGGTCCGGCCCCAGCACGCCGTGGACGGGGTGCAGCCAGCGCACGAGCGCCTCCGCGCCCCGCACCGTGCCGTCGTGGAGCCGGACGAGCGGCTGGTACTCGATGAAGAACTCGCCGTTGTCGAGCGCCGCCGGCAGGCAGTTGGTCAGGTCGTGCCGGGCGATGGCGCGGGCGTCGGAGTCCGCGTCGGCGAGCTCGTAGCGGTTCCCGCCCGCGGCCTTCGCGCGGTACATGGTGATGTCGGCGCTGCGCAGCACCTCCGCGGCGCCGCTCGCGCCGGACGCGCCGTCCACGATGCCGATGCTGGCCCGTACGGACAGGTCCCGGCCGTCGAGGCGTACGGGCTCGGCGAGCGCGGACAGCATCCGGCGGGCGAGGGCGGTCGCGTCCTCCTGCGCGGTGGGGCCGGTCAGCAGGGCCACGAACTCGTCGCCGCCGAGGCGGGCGACGAGCTCCGCGGGCTCCTCGGCGCACGAGCGCAGCCGCTCGGCCACGGCGACGAGCAGCCGGTCGCCCACGGCGTGGCCCAGGCTGTCGTTGACGGCCTTGAAGCCGTCGAGGTCGAGGTAGCAGACGCCGAATCGGTCCCCGCCGGGGGCGAGGGCCCGGTCGAGCCGCTCGAAGAACAGCGTGCGGTTGGGCAGGCCGGTGAGGGCGTCGTGCGTGGCCTCGTAGCGCAGCTGCTCGTGCAGCAGGCGGCGCTCGGTGATGTCCTCCAGGAGCGCGAGCTGGTACTGGGGGCGGCCGTGGGCGTCGCGCAGCAGGGCGACGGACAGGTCGGTCCACAGCACGCTGCCGTCGCCGCGGTAGTACGCCTTCTCGACGCGGTAGTAGTCGCGCTCGCCGCGGACGAGTTCGCTGTAGAGGCCCCAGACGTCGGGCGAGTCGTCGGGGTGGACCATCTCGCCGACGTTCCGGCCGGTGACCTCGGCGGCGTTGGTGCCGAACATGCGGCTCAGCGCGTCGTTGACGTCCATGATGCGGCCGTCGACGTCCGCTATCCCGACGCCGATGGCGGCGCCCTCGAACACGGCGCGGAACCGCTCCTCGCTGGTGTGCAGCGCCCGCTCCGTCTCGGCCTGCGCGGCGAGGGCGGCGCGCGAGAGGGCCTCCTGCTCGGCGAGGGTCCGCTCGCGCAGGGCGCGGGCGAACCCGGCGGCGACGGTGTGCTGCAGGCGCGAGCAGCGGGCGCGGATCTCCTCGTCCGTCAGGTTCCGGTCCGGCGGGCAGTACAGGACGAGGTACGAGTCGACCGCGCCCAGGATCAGCGACAGGGCGTCCGGGTCGGTGCAGTGGGCGCGGACGAGCGCCACGCCGACCTCGGCCGCGGGCTCGGGGTCGAAGGGCTGCGAGCGGAGCGCGGTACGGAGGACGGCGGCGAGCGGGACGAGGTAGTCCTCGAACTCGGCGCGGGTCATGGAGGTCGCCGTCGCGGGGTAGACGGCCCTGCTCCAGACGGCGGCGAAGCGGCGGAGGGCGTCCTGCCCGGTGGGCAGGGACTCGGTGGGCACCCGGCCTGCGGGCGCCTGGCCTGCGGGCACCGGCGCGCTGGGCGCATGCCCGGTCACCGGCGTGCCGGGGGCCTGACCGGTCACGGGGGCGTTGGGCACCCGCCCGGTCACGGGGACGGAGCGCGTCCGGCCGAGGCCCGGGTCTCCCCCGCCCGGCCCTCGTACGTCGCGGTCCATCTGGGCGTGGGCATTGCGTGCCCGCGGACCGTCCGGACCACCTGCGCCGTCCACCCCGGGCGCGCCCTCCGGCATTACGCCCGGCTCGCGGTCGGCGTCCCGGCCACTGTCCCGGCCGCCGGCCCGGTCCCAGTACCCGTCCCGGCCACCGGCTCCGTCCCGGTCACCGGTCCCGTCGCCGTCCCGCCCGCAACGGCCCGCCACCCTGCCCGCGGCCGCCGTGTCCAGTGGCGACAACGCCCCGCTCCCGATACCCACCCCGACCTCGGTTCCGCTTCCGCTTTCGATTCCGTTTCTGATTCCGCTTGCGCCCTCGGTCCCGGCCTCGCTCCCCCTGCGAGGCCTTGTGACTTCTGCCCCGGCAGGGCCACCGGTAACCGGCCCTGCCGTTCCGTCTCCGGATCCGCTCGGCTTCTCGCCGCGCGGCTTTCGGGTCATGGCTTGCGCCCCACTCCCGCGAAGCCGACATACATGGCCGGGTCGTCGTCCGCTCCGCCGGCGCGCCGCACCGGGTCGGGCCGCCAGTCCGGCATGGCCACGAGCCCCGGCTCGACCATCTCGAAGCCGTCGAAGAAGCGCGCCACTTCCGGGCGCGAGCGCATCAGCAGCGGCGAGCCCACGTTGCGGTAGACGCCCGACACTCCCCGCCCCTCCTCCGGCCTGATCGGACCGCTTTCGGTCGTCGCATGCGTGAGGACGAGCAGGCTCCCCGGCGCGAGCGCGTCGCGCAGCTCGGCCACCGCCGCCCACGGGTCGTCCTGGTCCTCCACGAAGTGGAGGACGGCCACGAGCAGCAGTGCGACCGGCCGGTCCAGGTCGAGGAGCCTGCCGACCTCGTCACTGGTCAGGATGTCATGGGGCTTGCGGAGGTCCGCGGGCAGGACGGCGGAGCGCGGGTCGCCCTCCAGGACGGCCCGGCCGTGCGCGACGGCGACGGGGTCGTGGTCGACGTAGACGACGTGCGAGCGCGGGTCCGCCGCCTGGGCTATCTCGTGGACGTTGCCGAAGGTCGGGATGCCCGAGCCGATGTCGAGGAACTGGGTGACGCCCTCGCCGACGGCGTGGCGCACGGCGCGCCGCATGAAGGCCCGGTTCGCCTGCATGATCTTCGGCAGCCCGGGAAAGGCCTCCATGGCCCGCCGGCCGGCCTCCCGGTCGACCTCGAAGTTGTGCGAGCCGCCCAGGTAGTAGTCGTAGATCCGGGACACGCTCGGCACGGACAGGTCGATGCCCTGAGGGGCCCAGGTGGGACGCTCCATCAGTCTCTTGCTCCAGCTCGTCTCGGGGACATGTGAGCAGAGGCTACTGATCGTTCGTTCGAATGGAAGCGGCAAGCGGAAATCAGCGATCCGCATTCAGCTTTCATTCACCCTCGTCCGCACGGCGTCGATCATGCCAATAGCCGATCATGCCAACAAATGACCCGGAGGGGAAATATGTCCGGATGCCGTTCCGGGAGCGCTCCGGCGCGGGCCGCCCCGCAGCGCTCCCGGGAGGACCCGCCCGGACGCCGCGTCAGCCCCGCGGCTCCCGCCACATCGGCCACATCCGCGGCCCGCCGTCCGGCAGGTCGATGGGCGTACCGGTGAGGGCGAAGCCGAGGCGCTCGTAGAGGCCCCTGCTCCGGGCGTTGCTCGCCTCCAGGTAGGCGGGCATGCCCTCCTCGTCGCACCGGTCGAGGACGGTCGTCAGGAGCGCCCTGCCCCGGCCCTCGCCGCGGCGGCCGGGAGCGGCGACGATGGTCGGCAGGTAGTAGTGCGCGCGGTCGCCGGGGTGGGCGGCCTCCGTCAGCTCGGCGACGATCCGGGCGCGGTCGTTCTCGGGATCCGCCATCGCCAGCAGCTCGCTCATCTCCTCGTCACCCCCATCACCCTCGCCCTCGCCCGCATCCGCATCCGCATCCGCACAGGCATCACCGGCACCGTCCACCTGCACCGGTATCCACAGCGCCGCCGCCGACAGGTCGTCCGTCACGTCGACCCACCCGTCGCGCAGCGCCGCGTCCAGGAACACCCCGAAGAAGCCGGGGTGGACGGCGCGGCGGTGCGCCTCGTCGGGAAAGACCCAGCCGCTGACGGGGTCCTCCATGAAGGACTCCCCCAGCAGCAGGCTGATCGCGTCCCGCTCCTCCGGCCGGGCCCGCCGGATCCCCGGTACGGAGGCGGGCCGGGAGTCGAGGGAGGGGGAAGTGTCGGGGGAGGGGGAAGTGGTCTCGGAGGCGGCGGCAGCGGCCCTCTGATGCACAGTCATGGTTCCTTCCGTACGGCGTACGACGCACACGTCTGTCCGCGCCCGATCGTACGGAGGTTCCCCCTCCGCCCGTCAGCGGATCCCGAGCTCCCGCAGCACGCGCCGCTGCCGCTCCTCCGGCCGCACGGGGAAGTAGAGGTAGCAGACGCCACCGGAGCCGCTCCTGACCTGCCCCTGGGCGTTGTAGCGCTTGGTCCTGAGCCAGATGTTCTCGAACTGACGGCGCTTGTAGACCCGCCGGACCGCCGCGTTCGACGGGCTCGCCGGGTCGTTGGCGACCACGTCGCCCTGCCGGGTGAAGCCCACGACGCACATCAGGTGGCCGGCCGTGCCGTAGCCCGCCCCGTCGAGTTCGGAGGCGAGGAAGGACTGGGAGGTGATGACGGGGATCCGCGCGCGGATCAGCTTCTCGACGTCGCCGAGCGAGCGCAGCCGGGTGACCACCGCCTGCATGTCGCGGTACGTCGCCGCGTAGGCCGCGTTGAAGGGCCAGTTGCCGCACCCCTTGTACTGGTAGTCGAAGGTGAAGCGGGCGGCGTGGCAGACCTGGGGGTCGGCGTAGTCGCGGTTGACCCACGCGAGCTCCTCGGCGGTGGGCACCCGGCCCCAGTGCGCGAGGACCATCTGCGAGGAGGTCGGGCTGCACCAGGCCTCCCCGCCGTTGTCGTACTCCGGGTACTGCCCCTTGTGGATCTCCTGCGAGTAGCGCGGCACGCGCAGTTCGTGCCCCGCGCCGCTCCCCGGCGCGGACGCCGGCACGGTGAAGCGGTCGGGGACGTCCGAGCCCATCGCGCCGATCCGCCACACGGTGGGCGTCAGGCGGCTGCCGGCCCTGCGGCAGAGGGTCAGGCGCAGTTCGTACGAGGCGATGCGCAGGCCCGAGGCCGGGTCGTCGACGGCGAGGGTGTCGGTGGAGACGTTGCTGCGGCCGTCGCCCTGGCCGTCGACGGACGTGCGGCGGATGTCGCCGGGGCCGTCGCCGGCCGTCCAGCGGCCCATGACGTACCAGGGGGTCCGGGTGCGGTCGGTGTAGGTGCCGCGCAGCTCCGTCTGGATCCAGGTGCCGGCGGGCGCGTGGGCGTTCCAGGAGGCGATGACCTCGCTCGCGGGGACGGGAGGGGTACGGACCGGCGCGGTCCAGGTGGCGTACTCCCACGAGGCCTTGGTGCCGGTGTGCGGGTCGGTGTACTCCAGCGTGCCCGCCGGCCGGTCGAGGACCAGGCCGTCGCGCCGCCCGGTGCTGATGCGGGTGCCGTCGGCGGTGCCGCGCCGCCAGTCGTCGGCGGAGGTCCAGGCGTGGTAGTCGACGGCTGCGCTCCCGGGGACGGAGGAAGAGGAGAGGGGCACGGAACCGGATGTGCCGGATGTGCCGGATGTGCGGGATGCGTCGGGCGAGCCGGATCCGGGTGGCCCCGAGGACGTCCCGGACGAGGCCTGCGAGGAGGCCGACGACGGCGCGGCCGGGAGGGAAGCCGCCGCCGCGGCGCCCAGGGCGGCGGCGAGCACGGTACGGCGCGGGGTGGGTCTGCTGGGCGTACTGCTGGACATGGCGCTGGTCCCCCAGTCTTCTACGGGATACGGATGGTGGTGAGGAGGGAGCTACGGAGGGAGGGGTGGAAGGTCGTGCGGACGCGCTGCGGGTGAGGCGCGCGCACAGGCTCCGCGCGCCGGTGCGCCAGTGATTCCCCGTCACGCCGCCCCCGATACCGGCAGGACGGGGGAAGGACCGTCCCGGCCGTCACCCCCGACCCTCACGGCCGTCACCCCCGACCCTCACGGCCGTCGCCGCCGACCCCGACCGTCCCCGACCACCCCCCCCCCCCCACCCCGCTCCACCCCCCCCCCCCCCCCCCGTCTCCCCCCCCCCCCCCCCCCCCCCC
>NZ_JANIID010000028.1:0-123324 GCF_024519335.1 Streptomyces telluris | reverse complement strand
GGGGGGGGGGGGGGGGGGGGGCGGCGGGGGGGGGGGGGGGGGGGGGGGGGGGGGGGGGGGGGGGGGGGGGGGGGGCGGGGGGGGGGGGGGGGGGGGGGCGGGCGGGGCGGGGAGGGGGAGGCGTCCGGCCGGGGATCAGTCCGGGAAGGCCGGGCCAGGAGGCGGCCGTCCCGGGGAGCTTCACCTCGGGGACGTCCGGGCGGGCGGTGTTCGCCCCGTCGGCGGGACCTCGGGGCCGGTTCCTGCCGGGGGGCGCGCCGTGAAGGGGGCTCGCGGGCCGGGGCACGGGCACCGGCGCGGAGCCACTGGCGGCGCTGCCGCCGCCCCACGTGGACGAGCCCGTCGGCGTCGCGGACGACGCGTTCCTCCCGGCCGCGCGCGCGGCCGCGGCGCGGGCGGCCCCTTCGCGATAGGCCGCAATGGCCGCGGACCGCACTTGCCGCGGACCACCTTCCCGCCCGCCTGGCCCGGCGCCCGGCGCGCCGGGCCGGGCGGAGTTCTCCCCGCCGGGTCGTCCGGCGCCCGAGCCTCCCGCCGAACCCGCGCCCGCGCCTGGCCCACCGAAATACCCGGCGCCCCGCCCGCCCGGGCGGCCCTGCCCGCCCGGGTGTCCGGTGGCCCGGCCTCCCGACGGCCCGGGGGCCCGGCCGGCCGGCTGACCGGTGCCCCGCGCGCCCAGGTGTCCCGCGCTTTGCCCGCCCGGGTATCCGGTGGCCCGATCCCCCGGCGACTCAGGGCCCTGGCCGCCCGGCTGCCCGGACCCCTGCGCACCCGGGCGACCCGCCCTCTGTCCGCCCGGGTGGCCGAAGTCCTGCCCGCCCGGCATCCCGGCACCCCGCCCGCCCGGACGGCCCAAGCCCTGCCCGTCCGGCCCCGGGTGCCCGGGGATCCGGCCGGGCACCGGCGGCCCCGTTCCCGGCCCGCCGCCCGCCGTCAGAGGGCGGAAACCCTCCGGCGGCCACGGCCTGACCGGTGCTCCCTGGCTGTTCGGCGGCAGGAATCCGCCTGCGGCGCCCTGGTCCCGGTACGGCGACCGGGCAAGCCTCGGGCCCGGCTCGCCTAAGCCCGGCGCACCGCCACCACCCGGCGCACCGCCGCCCGGCCCGTAACCGCCGACCGCGCCTCCACCCGACGCACCGCCGCCCGGCCCGTATCCGTCGGCCGCGCCTCCGCCCGGCGAACCTCCGCCCGGCCCGTATCCGCCCGGCCCGCCTCCGGTCCCGCGCCCGGCCGCCCCCGGGGCTCCGCCGGCTCCCGGGGCTCCGCCGTCTACCGGCCCCCTCGGTCCCGCCCGCCCCGCCGACCGTCCCGGTCCCGGGCCCCGTGGCATCGGCATTCCGCCCCGGCCCTGGCCGTCGAGGCCCGCGGGTGGGGTGTGGCCGTCCGGGACGGGGTTGTAGCCGCAGAGGGCTTCCTCGGCGGCGCCGGCGGCCAGGCCCGTGAGGATGGCGCGGCCGTCGTCGCAGATGAGGACCGTGCGCGTGGTGATGTTGCGGTGGGTCCAGCCGTGGGCGTGCAGGGCGCGCAGCGCGGTGAGGACGTCGGCGGCGACCTCGGCGGCTCGGTGGGGCGACAGGGGCCGTTCGGCGAGCAGCGCGGCGAGCGGGCGGGCCGGCAGCAGCTCGCTGACGACCCACAGGCTGCCGCCCTCGGCGAAAACGTGGAAGACCTGGTCGAGCCGGGGGTGATCGGGGACCTGCGCCGCGGCCGCGGCGGCGGCCAGAGCCCGCCTCACCGCCGGATCGCCGCCCGCACCGGAGACCGCGGCGGCACCGGCCGTACGGCCCGCCCCGGCGCGGAGGGCGCCCGGGGCACCGTCCAGCACCTCGGCGTCCACGACCTCCGGCAGCGGGATCTGCCGGACGAGGACCTCCTGCCCGCTCAAGGTGTCGAAGGCACGGGTCTCGACGAGTTCGAAGACGTCGGACGGCGGCAGGGGCAGGCGATACCGGTCGGCCAGGATCCGCCCTGCGTAGTCGTCCACGACGCCTCCCCAAGCGCGCGATCCGCACCTCGCCCGAATGCCCGGACAACCGCCAACAGCGGTCAATTTGCCGCCTATTGCAGCTGCGTACCGTCCACGACACCTCACGATACGTGCCGAACCCGCCCCTCCGGGCGCGTACGGCTCAGTACGTGGCTCCGAGGATGTACGGGGGCGTCCGCGGGTGTCGTCCATAGCGCCACACCCGTCAGAAAGGTCGGCTCCAGCCTCCCGGGCCACTGACGTCCGGAGGCCCGTGCACCTAGGCACCCAGGTACACAGGCGCGAGTCCGACCGGGCCCCGGCCCCGGCCCCGGCTCCGTCGCCGAGGTCAGGTCAAGTCAGGTCAGTCCTCCGGCGAGAAGGTCCTGAACGCCGCGTCCCGCAGCGCCCGGCACTCGGCGTCGCCCCACTTGTCCTTCTCGCACGTGATCATGATGGCGTAGCCGCGCTCGTCGTCCACCTTGAAGCCGCGGTTGAGGACCTGGACGCGCTTGCCGTTCTGGTCGCGCTCGAACGACCAGTCCGCGATGGTCGGGTAGTCGTGCCCCTCCCAGCCGCGGATCTCCTGGACGGACAGCCCCTTGTAGTTCGGCATGGTGTGCCGGGCGCCGGAGTCGGACTCGCGCCACTCCTTGGCGGCGTCCGACTTCGGGTCGGAGCCGAAGTCGACCTGGACGCGCGGGAAGCCGCCAGACGCGCTGTAGATGGCGCCCGAGTGCTCACCGGCGGTGCCGGTCTGCTTCCAGCCTTCCGGCAGGGCGATCGTGAAGTGGTACTCGTCGTTCTCGATCCGCTTGAACCCGGCGATGTCCGTGCCCTGACCGCCCGAGACGGGAACGGAGGCGGAAGCGGTCCTGGCCTTGAGGTCCTTGCCGTCCTTGCCGTCCTTGCCCTGACCGTCGCCCTTGCCCTGGGCATCCGTCCCGCCCCGGCCGTCCGCCCGGCCCGAGGCGCCGGCCGAAGGCGTCCGCTTGGTCGCGGACTTGCCTTCCTTGCCGCCTTCGTCGTCACCGCCGCTCAGCGCGAAGGCGAGGACCGTGCCGAGCACGGCCAGCACGACGACGACCGCCGCGACGACCAGCGTCCGCCGCGGCACCGTCTCCAGGAGGGGCTTGCGCACGACGCCGCCTTGGCGCGCACCGAGCAGGCTGCCGCCCGCGCTCCCCCGCCCGCCGGGGGCGTCACCGGGGAACTGACGGGTGGTGGAATCGGCGCCCGCGGCGTGCGGCGCGCCGTGCACCGGGGGCGCGACGCGCGGCGGCCCCTGCGGCGAAGGCGCGTGCGCGGCCTTGGCCACGGGCTCGCCCGCGCGCTTGACGGAGGGCCCGGCCTGCGGCCGGGCGGGCACGGCCGTCTCCGGTATCGGCGGGACGGCGATGGCCTGCGTGGCGTCGAGGTCCCGCGCGGCGGGCTTCGGCTTGGGGGGCAGGCGCTCGTCGGGGGCGTTGACGGCGTCGGTGAGCAGCGCGCGGGCGCCCGCCTCGTCGAGCCGCTTCTCCGGGTCCTTGGCGAGCAGCCCGTACATGACCTCGGCCAGCGGGCCGGCGTTCTTCGGCGGGCCGAGCGGCTCGGTCATCACGGCGGTGAGGGTGGCTATGGCCGAGCCCTTGTCGTACGGCGGGACGCCCTCGACCGCCGCGTAGAGCAGGCCGCCCAGCGACCAGAGGTCCGCGGGCGGGCCGGGCTTGTGGCCGCGGGCGCGCTCGGGGGAGATGTACGAGGGGGCGCCGACGAGCATGCCGGTGGAGGTGACGGAGGGGTCGCCCTCGACCTGCGCGATGCCGAAGTCGGTGAGGACGACGCGGCCGTCGTCCGAGATGAGCACGTTGGAGGGCTTCACGTCGCGGTGCAGGATGCCCTGGCGGTGCGCCGCGCCCAGCACATCGAGGACGGCGAGGCCGACCTCGGCGGCCCGGCGCCACTTCAGCGGCCCGTCCTCGCGGATGGCATCGGCGAGCGAGCGGCCCTCGATGAGCTCCATGACGATCCAGGGGCGGTCGTCCTCGTGCACGACGTCGTAGACGGTGACCGCGCCCGCGCTGCGGATCCGGGCGATGGCCTTCGCCTCGCGCAGCGTGCGCGTGATGAGGCGTCGCTTCTCGTCCTCGTCAATGTTGGCCGGGAACCGCAGTTCCTTCACGGCGACCGTACGGCCCAGGGTCTCGTCACCGGCGCGCCAGACCGTGCCCATGCCGCCGCGGCCGAGGACGTCCCCGAGGCGGTACCGCCCGGCCAGGAGGCGCCCTGCCGTGCCCTGCGTCTGCTCCGCCTCCGACATGCGTCCCCTCTGGCAATCAGCTCTGCGACCAACCGACCCTGGCAGAGCCACCATTGTCTCTCATCCGCGGACCGGCGGAAGGCCAGGGTCCGCGGGCCGGCGGACAATACGGGCGCACCGCCGCCCTTCGCCCTCCGCGCCACGCACGCCGGCCGCCGCCGCACCGGCCCGGCCCACCTGCGCCGCGAGGGCCCGGCGGAGCCCGGCACGACGACGGCGACGGGTGCCGCACGGGGCCGTTGCCTTTACAGGACCCTGTTTCGGACAGGACGGTTCCCGGCGCGTCGGAGCCGTCACATGACGCTCATCAGAGCTCACCAGACACAACTGCCCCAACGGGGCATCAGAGACGTCAGATCCAAGACACCAGATCCAAGACGTCGGATCAGAGACGTCGGATCGGAGACCTCGGATCCGTGACCTCAGATCCGTGACCTCAGATCCGTGACCTCAGATCGGCTGGACGTCCGGCGCCCCCAGCCGCGCCGCATCCGCCGTCAGGTCGTCGGGCTGCAGCTGCGATTCGCGCTCGGCCTCCACCCGCTTCTCGTAACGCTCGACCTCCCTCTCCACCTGCGAGCGGTCCCAGCCCAGCACTGGCGCCATCAGCTCGGCGGCCTCGCGGGCGCTGCGCGTGCCCCGGTCGAAGGTCTCGATGGAGATGCGGGTCCGGCGGGTGAGGACGTCGTCGAGGTGGCGCGCGCCCTCGTGGGAGGCGGCGTAGACGACCTCGGCCCGGAGGTAGTCGTCGGCGCCGGTGAGCGGGTCGCCGAGGGAGGGGTCGGAGGCGACGAGCTCCAGCACTTCGTCCACCATCGAGCCGTAGCGGTTCAGCAAGTGTTCCACGCGCGCCACGTGCAGGCCGGTGTTCTGGGCGATCCGCGCGCGCCCGTTCCACAGCGCCTTGTAGCCCTCCGCCCCGACGAGCGGCACGTCCTCCGTGACGCACTCGGCCACGCGCCGGTCGAGCGCGTGCACCGCCTCGTCCACGGCGTCCTTGGCCATCACGCGGTACGTGGTGTACTTCCCGCCCGCCACGACGACCAGCCCGGGCACGGGGTGGGCCACGGTGTGCTCGCGCGAGAGCTTGCTGGTCGCGTCCGACTCGCCGGCCAGCAGGGGGCGCAGCCCCGCGTACACCCCCTGTACGTCGTCCCGCGTCAGCGGCACGGCCAGGACGGAGTTGACGTGCTCCAGCAGGTAGTCGATGTCCGCGCTCGACGCGGCGGGGTGGGCCTTGTCCAGGTCCCAGTCGGTGTCGGTCGTGCCGATGATCCAGTGCCTGCCCCAGGGGATCACGAAGAGCACGCTCTTCTCGGTGCGCAGGATCAGCCCGGTGGTGGAGTGGATGCGGTCCTTCGGCACCACCAGGTGGATGCCCTTGGAGGCCCTGACGTGGAACTGGCCGCGCTCGGCGATGAGCTTCTGCGTGTCGTCCGTCCACACCCCCGTGGCGTTGACGATCTGCCGGGCGCGGACCTCGAACTCGCCGCCCTGCTCCAGGTCGCGCACCATGGCGCCGACCACCCGCTCGCCCTCGCGCAGGAAACCGGTCACCCGCGCCCGGTTGGCTACGTGGGCGCCGTAGGCGGCCGCCGTGCGCACGATGGTGGTGACGTAGCGGGCGTCGTCCATCTGGGCGTCGTAGTACTGCAGCGCCCCCACCAGCACGTCCTTCTTCAGGCAGGGCGCGACGCGCAGGGCCCGCTTGCGGGTGAGGTGACGGTGGGTGGGCAGACCGCGGCCGTGCCCGGATGAGACCGACATCGCGTCGTAGAGCGCGACGCCCGAGCCCGCGTAGAGGCGCTCCCACCCGCGGTGCTGCAGCGGATAGAGGAAGGGCACGGGCTTGACCAGGTGGGGGGCGAGCCGTTCCAGCAGCAGGCCGCGCTCCTTGAGGGCCTCTCTGACGAGGGCGAAGTCGAGCATCTCCAGGTAGCGCAGGCCGCCGTGGATGAGCTTGCTGGAACGGCTGGAGGTGCCCGCCGCCCAGTCGCGCGCCTCGACGAGGCCGGTCGTGAGCCCCCGCGTGGCCGCGTCGAGCGCGGTGCCCGCGCCGACGACCCCGCCGCCGACGACCAGGACGTCCAGTTCCCGCTCCGCCATCCGGGCGAGTGCCGCACTGCGCTCGTCCGGCCCGAGTGTCGCTGTCCTCACCGCTGCCTCCGTTTCGGCCGCCGGTTGCTCCGCTGGTCCCTGCGCTTGCCTGCTTCCGTCCTTCCCCTTCGATGCTGCCCCAGATCGGCCGGTTCGGCCGCGCCGGCGGCGCAAGGGAGCGAGCCGCGCCGCGTTGATCCCGAATAACAGTCATATATCCGCTTAACCTGATGTAACTCGTTCGCGTGCCGAACCCCCCGGCTCCCCGGGAAGGACCGCCTCGTCATGCCCGCAGATCTCGCCGTCATCGGACTCGGCCACCTCGGACTCCCCCTCGCCCAGGCCGCGACCGCCGCCGGCATCGACACCATCGGCTACGACCCCGACCCGCACACCGTCGCCGAGCTGCGCGCCGGCCGGCTCCCCCTGGAGTGCGCCGACGGCTCCCTCACCGCCGCCGAGGTCCGCCGGATGATCGCCGCCGGCTTCCGCCCCACGACCGCCGACGCCGAGCTCGGCAAGGTCCGCACCGCCGTGATCTGCGCCCCCACCCGGCTCGGCGAGGACAGGGCCCTCGACCTCTCCGCCATCGGCGCCGCCGCCCGGGCGCTCGCGGTGCGGCTGCGCCCGCACACCACCGTTCTCCTGGAATCCCCCGTCTACCCGGGCGCCACGGAGGAATACCTGCGCCCCCTGCTCGAATCCGGCTCCGGGCTGCGCGCCGGCCACGACTTCCACCTGGCCTACTCCCCCACCCGGGTGGACCCGGGCACCAAGCGCCACGGCTACGCCGGCATCCCCAAGGTCATCGGCGGCCTCACCCCGGCGTGCACGGAGGCCGCCGCCGCCTTCTACGGGAGGGTCTGCGAGAAGGTCGTCCGCGCGCGCGGGCCGCGCGAGGCCGAGGCCGTCCGCGTCCTGGAGACCAACTACCGGTACGTCAACATCGCCCTCGTCAACGAGATGGCCGTCTTCTGCCACGACATCGGCGTCGACCTGTGGGACGTCGTGCGCTGCGCCGAGACCAAGCCCTTCGGCTTCCAGGCCTTCCGCCCGGGACCTGGTGTCGGCGGCCCCGGCGTGCCCATCGACCCCAACTACCTCTCCTACAAGGGCCGCAGCCTCGGCTATCCGCTGCGGATGGTGGAGGTCGCGCAGGAGGTCAACGGGCGCATGCCGCGCTACGTCACCCAGCGCTGCGCCACGCTCCTCAACGAACACGGCAAGTCCGCGCGCGGGGCCCGCGTCCTGCTGCTCGGCGTCAGCTACAAGGCCGACGTCTCCGACCAGCAGGGATCACCCGCCCGTGAGATCGCCTCACGGCTGATGGAGCTGGGGGCGCAGCTCAGCTACCACGACCCGCACGTGGCGCAGTGGCGGGTGATGGGGCGGCCGGTGCCGCGGGCCGACAGCGTCTACGAGGCCGCGGCCGCGGCCGACCTGACGGTGCTGCTGCAGCACCACCGGACCTACGACCTGCAGGGCCTGGCGGTGAAGGCGCAGCTGCTCCTGGACACGCGCGGGGCGGCTCCCGCCGGCGCCGGGCATCGACTCTAAGGGGTGGCGTCCCCGGCGCCGTCAGGTGAAGCGCCTGACGGCGCTGTCCTCAAATGCCGGACGGGCTGTGATTCCGTGGAGGCCGCGCCTCTGCCGGAGTCGCCGACGGCCCCTTACAGCCTCCCCAGCCCCAGCGCCCGGTTCGGCGCGTCCAGGACCGTCCTCAGGGCCGCGAAGTCCTCCACGCAGCGGCCCGTGCCGACCGCCACGCAGTCCAGCGGGTCGTCGGCGATGATGACCGGGATGTCGAGCTCCTTGCTCAGCCGGACGTCGAGGCCGCGCAGCAGCGCGCCGCCGCCCGTGAGGACGATGCCGCGGTCCATGATGTCGCCGGAGAGCTCCGGCGGGGTCTCGTCGAGAGTCTGGCGGACCGCCATGACGATGGCGTCGACGGGCTCCGACAGCGCGTGGCGGATCTCGTCGGCCGTCAGCTCGCGCGTCTTGGGCAGGCCGCTGACCTGGTCGCGGCCGCGGATGGTGCAGCGCTCCGGCGGCTTGAGGCCCTGGGTCTCCTCCGGGTCGCCGCCGACCTGCTCCAGGCCGGTGTCCTTCTCCAGCTGCTTGGCGAGGGCGGCCAGCCCTGCCGCGGACCAGTAGCCAGTCGGCGCGGCGGAGCCGATGTTCATCTTGATCTCCTCCGCGGTGCGTTCGCCGATCGCGAGGGAGTACTCCTTCTTCACGTACGAGATGATCGCCGCGTCCATCGCGTCGCCGGCGGTGCGCACGGAGCGGGCGGTGACGATGCCGCCCAGGGATATGACGGCGACCTCGGTCGTACCGCCGCCGATGTCGACGACCATGCAGCCGGTGGGCTCGCTGACGGGCAGGCCCGCGCCGATCGCCGCGGCCATGGGCTCCTCGACGAGGTGCACCTGGCGGGCCCCGGCGCGCGAGGCGGCCTCGATGACGGCGCGGCGCTCGACGCCGGTGATGCCGGAGGGCACGCAGACCACGACGCGGGGACGGGCGAAGAAGCGGTTGCCCATGACCTTCTTGATGAAGTGCCGCATCATGCGCTCGGCCACCTCGAAGTCGGCTATGACGCCGTCGCGCAGCGGGCGGACCGCGACGATGTTCGAGGGGGTGCGGCCGATGGTCTCCTTGGCCTCGGAGCCGACCGAGAGCACGCTGCCGTCGTCGGCGTTCACGGCGACGACTGACGGTTCGTTGAGCACCACTCCCTTCCCGCGCACGTACACCAGGGTGTTCGCCGTGCCGAGGTCGATCCCCATGTCCCTGCCGCTGAACGACTTGCTTTGCGCCATAAGTTGCCATTATTCCTTACGGTCGAACTTTTATACGGAGTTCACAGCCGCGCGCTCGCTGTGGGTAACGACGGCGTCGTAGCACGCTGATACCTTTTGGCCCTTACTCAACACCGAGCACATTCGGGGGACATCGCAGATGAGCCAGCCCTGGCAGCAGCCACAGCAACCGCAGCAGCCGCCGCAGCACAACCCGTACGGCCAGCCGCCGCCCCAGCCGTACCCGCCGCAGCACCAGCCCCACGCTCCCCAGCAGCCGCCCTTCGGCTACGGGCAGCAGCCGCCGCCTCCCTACGGCCCTCCCGGCGGCTTCCCGCCGCCGCCCCCGCCGGTCCGCCGGGGCAACCCCGGCCTCGCCCTGGTGCTCGGCTTCGTGGCCATGCTCGTCGGCGCCGCCGTCTACGGCGGGATCCTCAAGGCCTCCGACGGCGGCCAGATCGGCTACCTCGCCGTCGGTACGGGCGCGCTCATCGGCGCCGCCCTGGGCAAGGTCGGCGGCCGCAACCCCGCCCTGCCCGTGGTCGGTGTGCTCCTCGGGCTCCTCGGCGTCTACCTCGGCCAGATCTTCGGCATCGCCCTGGAGCTGAGCGACGTCTTCCGCGTCCCGGTCACCGAGATCCTCTTCGAGCACTTCGACTCGCTGTCCGAGGCCTGGCAGGAGTACCTGGAGCCGATCGACGCGCTCTTCTTCATACTCGGCGGCGCGGGCGCCTTCCAGACCGCCCGCAAGCTGGGCGGCTGACGCCCGCAGCCCCGTCCGGCACGACGCCGAAGGGCCCGGACCGCCGTTGCGGTCCGGGCCCTTCGGGCTGTCGGCTGCGCTACCGCGCCGCCGCGCTGCGCCTGCGTCAGCGCTTGTCGTGCTGCGACGGCGCGACCGTCACCTCGACCCGCTGGAACTCCTTGAGGTCGCTGTAGCCCGTGGTGGCCATGGCGCGGCGCAGGGCGCCGAACATGTTCATCGAGCCGTCCGGGGTGTGCGAGGGACCGGTGAGGATCTCCTCGGTGGAGCCGACGGTGCCCAGGTTCATCCGCTTGCCGCGCGGCACGTCCTCGTGGACGGCCTCCATGCCCCAGTGGAAGCCGCGGCCCGGCGCGTCGGTGGCGCGGGCGAGCGGGGAGCCCATCATCACGGCGTCGGCACCGCAGGCGATGGCCTTGGGCAGGTCGCCGGACCAGCCCACGCCGCCGTCGGCGATGACGTGCACGTAGCGGCCGCCGGACTCGTCCATGTAGTCGCGGCGGGCGGCGGCCACGTCGGCCACGGCGGTCGCCATCGGGACCTGGATGCCCAGGACGTTGCGGGTGGTGTGCGCGGCGCCGCCGCCGAAGCCGACGAGGACACCGGCCGCGCCCGTGCGCATCAGGTGCAGGGCGGCGGTGTACGTGGCGCAGCCGCCGACGATGACCGGCACGTCGAGCTCGTAGATGAACTGCTTGAGGTTCAGCGGCTCGGCCGCGCCGGAGACGTGCTCGGCGGAGACGGTGGTGCCGCGGATCACGAAGATGTCCACGCCGGCGTCGACGACGGCCTTGGAGAACTGCGCGGTGCGCTGCGGGGAGAGCGCGGCGGCGGTCACGACACCGGAGTCGCGGACCTCCTTGATGCGCTGGCCGATCAGCTCTTCCTTGATCGGCTCGGCGTAGATCTCCTGGAGGCGCTTGGTCGCGGCGGTCTCGTCCAGCTCGGCGATCTCGGCGAGCAGCGGCTCCGGGTCCTCGTAGCGGGTCCACAGGCCCTCGAGGTTGAGGACGCCCAGGCCGCCCAGCTCGCCGATGCGGATGGCGGTCTCGGGCGAGACGACCGAGTCCATCGGGGCGGCCAGGAACGGCAGCTCGAAGCGGTAGGCGTCGATCTGCCAGGCGATCGAGACCTCCTTCGGGTCGCGGGTACGGCGACTCGGGACGACGGCGATGTCGTCGAATGCGTACGCCCGGCGGCCGCGCTTGCCGCGCCCGATCTCGATCTCAGTCACGTGTGTGGCCTTTCCTTCTACGTCCTGCCGCATCCAGTATCCCCGACGCGGCGGAGCCCGCGGCCTGAGCGGTCGCGGGCTCCGTAAAAATGCTTTAAACGCGTACTACTACCGGTGGCAGTAAGAACTACCGGCGGGAGTAGTTCGGCGCCTCCACCGTCATCTGGATGTCGTGCGGGTGGCTCTCCTTGAGGCCCGCCGACGTGATGCGGACGAAGGTGCCCTTGTCCTTGAGCTCCTGGATGTTGGCGGAGCCGACGTAGCCCATGGAGGCGCGCAGGCCGCCGATGAGCTGGTGGGCCACCGAGCCCAGCGGGCCGCGGTAGGGCACCTGGCCCTCGATGCCCTCGGGGACGAGCTTGTCCTCGGAGAGGACGTTGTCCTGGAAGTAGCGGTCCTTGGAGAAGGAGCGGGCCTGGCCGCGCGACTGCATGGCGCCCAGCGAGCCCATGCCCCGGTAGGACTTGAACTGCTTGCCGTTGATGAAGACCATCTCGCCCGGCGACTCCTCGCAGCCCGCGAGCAGCGAGCCGAGCATCACCGCGTCGGCACCGGCGGCGATCGCCTTGGCGATGTCGCCCGAGTACTGCAGGCCGCCGTCGCCGATCATCGGCACGCCCGCGGCGTGGCACGCCTGCGCGGCCTCGTAGATCGCGGTGACCTGCGGGACGCCGATGCCGGCGACGACGCGGGTGGTGCAGATCGAGCCCGGGCCGACGCCGACCTTGACGCCGTCGACACCGGCGTCGATGAGCGCCTGGGCGCCGTCGCGGGTGGCGACGTTGCCGCCGACGACGTCGACGCTGATGTTGGACTTGACCTTGGCGATCATGTCGAGGATGCCGCGGCTGTGGCCGTGGGCGCTGTCGACGACCAGGAAGTCGGCACCGGCCTCGACGAGGGCCTGGGCGCGCTCGTAGGCCTCGTCACCGACGCCCACGGCGGCACCGACGATCAGACGGCCCTCGGCGTCCTTGGCGGCGTTCGGGTACTGCTCGGCCTTGACGAAGTCCTTGACCGTGATGAGGCCCTTGAGCACACCGGACTCGTCGACCAGCGGCAGCTTCTCGATCTTGTGGCGGCGGAGCAGCTCGATGGCGTCCTCGCCGGAGATCCCGACCTTGCCCGTGACCAGCGGCATCGGCGTCATGACCTCGCGCACCTGGCGGCTGCGGTCGACCTCGAAGGCCATGTCGCGGTTGGTGACGATGCCGAGGAGCTTGCCGGCCGGGTCGGTGACCGGCACGCCGCTGATGCGGAAGCGGGCGCAGAGCGCGTCCGCGTCGGCGAGGGTGGCGTCCGGGCGGACCGTGATCGGGTCGGTGACCATGCCGGACTCGGAGCGCTTGACCAGGTCGACCTGGTTGGCCTGGTCCTCGATGGAGAGATTGCGGTGCAGGACGCCCACGCCGCCCTGGCGGGCCATGGCGATGGCCATGCGCGCCTCGGTGACCTTGTCCATCGCCGCCGACATCAGCGGGATGTTCACCCGGACGTTGCGCGAGACCCGGGAAGAGGTGTCGACGGCGTTCGGCAGGACCTCCGAAGCGCCCGGCAGCAGCAGGACGTCGTCGTAAGTCAGACCGAGCATCGCGAATTTCCCGGGCATTCCGTCGACGTTGTCAGTCATGACACCTTCCCAAATGGTCTTGCCCCAGCGCGGACTCCCATGCTAACGGCCGCCACACGTGTCCCATTCCACGACGGCTGAGGATCGCGTCACTTGGAGATTCGTACGAAGACGGGCCGTGGTGGCCCTCGGGTCTCCTGCCCGGCCGGCCCTACTGCTCGGCCAGCGCGCGCAGCCTGCTGAGCGCCCGGTGCTGCGCGACCCGCACCGCACCCGGCGACATGCCCAGCATCTGCCCCGTCTCCTCGGCGGTCATGCCGATGGCGACCCGCAGCAGGACCAGCTCGCGCTGGTTCTCCGGGAGGCTTGCGAGGAGCTTCTTGGCCCACTCCGCATCGCTGCTGAGCAGGGCCCGCTCCTCCGGCCCGAGCGAATCGTCCGGCTGCTCGGGCATCTCGTCGGAGGGCACGGCCGTGCTGCCGGGGTGGCGCATGGCGGCCCGCTGGAGATCGGCGACCTTGTGCGCGGCGATGGCCACGACGAAGGCCTCGAAGGGGCGCCCGGTGTCGCGGTAGCGGGGCAGGGCGCAGAGCACGGCGAGACAGACCTCCTGTGCGAGGTCGTCCACGAAGTGGCGGGCATCACCCGGCAGCCGCGACAGCCGGGTGCGGCAGTAGCGCAGCGCGAGGGGGTGCACGAGGGCCAGCAGGTCGTGGGTGGCCCGCCGGTCACCCTCGACGGCGCGGGCTACGAGGGCGCCGATCTCTCCCGGGGCGGCCGCCGCCGGGGACCCCTTCGCATCGTCTTCGCGCATCGGTCCATGGTGCCTTGAAGTCGGACTTTCCGTGGCACCGAGTCCGTGACCCTGTGCGCAGTCCCGCCCGTGGTCCCGTCCGTAGTCCTGTACCGATGCGTTGTGAGCGGGTGCGCCGGCAGTCATTTCCCGCGCCCTCCCATCACGCCCGACCGAGCCGTCCCCGAGGAACTCCATACTCCAAGGATGCGGCAGCGCGCGGGAAACGTGCAGCGGGACGGGCAGCCCCGGCACCCCGCCCCGCCCGCTCGGGGACGGGCGGGGTACGCCACTCCCCCGCTGCGCTGCACGTCAGGCGCCTAGCGGACCAGGCCCCAGCGGAATCCGAGCGCCACGGCGTGCGCCCGGTCCGATGCGCCCAACTTTTTGAACAGGCGCCTGGCGTGCGTCTTGACGGTGTCTTCCGAGAGGAAGAGCTCCCGTCCGATCTCCGCGTTCGAGCGGCCGTGGCTCATGCCTTCGAGCACCTGGATCTCGCGCGCGGTGAGCGTGGGTGCGGCGCCCATCTCGGCCGAGCGCAGCCGGCGCGGGGCGAGCCGCCAGGTCGGGTCGGCGAGGGCCTGCGTCACGGTGGCCCGCAGCTCGGCGCGCGAGGCGTCCTTGTGCAGATAGCCCCGCGCTCCGGCGGCGACCGCGAGCGCGACACCGTCGAGGTCCTCGGCGACGGTGAGCATGATGATGCGGGCCCCGGGGTCCGCGGACAGCAGCCGCCGCACGGTCTCGACTCCACCGAGACCGGGCATGCGTACGTCCATCAGAATCAGATCCGAACGATCGGCTCCCCAGCGGCGGAGGACTTCCTCGCCGTTGGCTGCCGTCGTCACACGCTCGACGCCGGGCACGGTCGCCACCGCGCGGCGGAGCGCCTCGCGGGCAAGCGGGGAATCGTCGCAGACGAGGACGGATGTCATGACCGTCCTCCGCAGCTGATGCGCGTCACCTTGAGCCTCCAGGCTGGTACTGATCGTCACCTGTGCGATCGACGACTCTGGCGCCGGGTCGGACACCTGCCCGACTGCTTCATCCGTCAACCGCCTCCGCCCTCTCAACGACGGTCACCCGAAAGAGTTACGGGGTCGGTCGAGCACGTTCGGCACTCTACGTGAGGGCGCGGACACGGAGCAGGGCGCATTGGGGGCGCCCGGCACACCACCCCTGTCACACCCCCGCCCCGCCCGTGTCACAACTGAGATATGCCCCATTTGCCCATGCGGAGCAGTTTTTCTTCCCATTTGCTGGCGTCTATGACTAGATTCGCAATCAGTCATATTTACATCCGCACGGCAGACCGTTCGCTTCGAGGGGATGGCAATGGCAGATTTCTCCCGGCTTCCCGGTCCCAACGCCGACCTGTGGGACTGGCAGCTCCTGGCCGCCTGCCGCGGGGTCGACAGCTCGCTGTTCTTCCACCCGGAGGGTGAGCGCGGCGCCGCCCGCAGCGCGCGCGAGACCTCCGCGAAAGAGGTGTGCATGCGCTGCCCGGTGCGCGCCGAATGCGCGGCGCACGCGCTGGCCGTGCGGGAGCCCTACGGCGTGTGGGGCGGCCTCACCGAGGACGAGCGCGAGGAGCTGATGGGCCGCGCGCGACACAGAGCCGTCGCCGCGGCCGGCTCATAAGGAGCCCCGACCGCGGCCGGCCCGCAGACCCGCGCCGGGGCGCCGCCCGCCCGGGGCGCGGGACTGACCGGCGACCGGGGCGCCGGGCCCCGCTCAGCGCCCGGCCGTCCCCGCCAGTTTGTCCAGCATCGCGTCCACCGCCGGCACCCGCGCCAGGTCCGGCAGGGTCAGGGCGACGATCTCACGGTGCACCGCGGGCTCCACCGGAACCACCCGCGCGCCCTTGGGGCGGACGGACTCCAGCGCCAGCTCCGGCATCACCGCGACGCCCAGCCCCGCGCCGACCAGGCCGAACACCGCTGGGTAGTCGTCGGTCGCGAAGTCGATGCGAGGGGTGAACCCGGCGCTCTCGCAGACCTCCACCAGATGCCGCCGGCAGCGCGGGCAGCCCGCGATCCACGGCTCCTCGGCCAGGTCGGTGATGCCGATGCGCTCCGCCCCCGCCAGCCGGTGCCCCTCCGGGACCACGCCGATGAGCCGGTCGGTCAGCAGCGGGCGGACGACGAGGTCCTCCCACTCCGCGCCGGCGGCCGGATCCGACCCCCGGACGTCCGGGTAGCGGAAGGCCAGCGCGATCTCGCACTCGCCGTCGCGCAGCATCTCCACCGAGCGCGGGGGCTCGGCCTCCACCAGGGAGATCTCGGTGCCCGGGTGCGCCGCCCGCATCTGTGCGAGCGCGCCGGGCACGAGCGTCGAGCTGCCGCTGGGGAAGGACACGAGCCGCACCCGGCCCGCGCGCAGCCCGGCGATGGCCGCGATCTCCTCCTCTGCGGCGGTCAGCCCGGCCAGGATCCCGGAGGCGTGCCGGACGAGGGCCGTGCCGGCCTGGGTCAGGCGCATCTCCCGGCCCGTGCGCACCAGCAGGGGCGTGCCCGTGGACTGCTCCAGCGCCTTCATCTGCTGACTGACGGCGGGCTGGGTGCAGCCCAGCTCGCGCGCCGCGGCGGAGAAGGAACCGGTCAGGGCCACCGCGCGCAGCACCCTCAGATGACGAGCCTCGATCATGCTGCGAGCATAAGGCAACCTTGGGGAAGTCGCGACTTACCCCCTGGTCACTTTGAGTTGCAGCGAGTAATCTCGGTCCATGCACCTCCTCTCCGTGAATGTGGGCCGCGCCGGTACGGCGGACCTCCCGGGCGCGCCCGGCTTCGAGGCCGGCATGGCCACCGGAATCGACAAGCGCCCCGTCGAGGGGCCGGTCGCCGTGGCCGCGCCGGGCCCCAAGGGCGTGGGCGGCAGCGGCCTCGCGGGCGACGAGATCGTCAGCCTGCGCCACCACGGCGGGGACGACCAGGCGGTGTACGCGTTCGCGCGCGAGGATCTCGACCGCTGGGAGCAGGAGCTCGGCCGCCCCCTGCCCAACGGCTCCTTCGGCGAGAACCTCACCACCAGCGGTCTCGACGTCAACGGCGCGCTGATAGGCGAGCGCTGGCGCATCGGTGCCGATCTGGTGCTCGAAGTCAGCGCTCCCCGCATCCCCTGCCGGACGTTCGCCACGTGGCTCGGCGAGGCGGGCTGGATCAAGCGGTTCACCCAGGAGGCAGCCCCCGGCGCCTACCTTCGGGTGATAGAGCCGGGCGAGATCCGCGCGGGCGACCCCGTCACCGTCGTCCACCGCCCCGCCCACCACGTCACGGTCTCCTTCCTCTTCCGCGCCGGCACCGTCGAGCGGGCCCTCCTCCCCGACGTTCTGGCAGCCGGGGACGCCCTTACGGCCGGTACGCGCGAGAAGGCGCTGGCGTACCGGGCGAGCCTCTGAGGCCTGCGAAGCGGCTCCGGCGGCGGGCCGGGCGGGCGGCGGCGCGCCCCCGACCGGGCGTCCGGAGCGGCCCGGCCGCCGCCCCGTGACCGTCAATCAGCGCCCGACCCGCCGTCAAAACGCCGTACGGCTTCGGCGAGCGCCGTCGACGGGCTCTAACGTGCCGGTATGACGACTGTATTGATCACTGGGGCAACGGCCGGGATCGGCGCCGCGTTCGCGCGCCGCCTGGCGGGCGACGGACACGACCTCGTTCTCGTGGCCCGTGACGAGGAGCGGCTCGGCCGCCATGCGACCGAGCTCCACGACCGGCACGGCGTGGAGGTGGAAGTCCTGAGCGCGGACCTCGCCGAGGAGGAGGGCATCGAGGCGGTCGAGGCGCGCCTGCGCGACCGCGAGCGCCCGGTGCACCTGCTGGTCAACAACGCCGGGTTCGGCAACAAGGGCGGCTATCTGGAGGTGCCCCTCGCCGACGAGCTCAAGATGCTCAAGGTCCACTGCGAGGCGGTGCTGCGGCTGACGTCCGCGGCGGCCGAGGTGATGCGGGAGCGCAAGCGCGGCGCGGTGATCAATGTGGCGTCGGTGGCCGCGTTCGTCCCGCGCGGCACGTACGGCGCGAGCAAGTCCTGGGTCGTGCAGTTCACCCAGGGTGCCGCGCGCGACCTGGCCGGAAGCGGGGTGCGGATGATGGCGCTGTGCCCCGGTTTCGTACGGACCGAGTTCCACCAGCGCGCCGGGATGGGCACGGAGAACGTGCCCGGCTGGCTCTGGCTGGACGCCGACAAGGTGGTGACGGCCGCCCTGCGGGACCTGTCGCAGGGCAAGTCGCTGTCGGTGCCCGACCCGCGGTACAAGGCCATGACGGGCCTGATGAAGCTGGCGCCGCGCAGGGTGGTGTCGCGGGCGTCGTCGTCGACGGGCCGCAAGTACGGGCCGAAGTAGCGGACCGAAGCAGCGGGCCGCCCTCTCCGCCGCATTCTCCGCCGCAGCGGAGAATCCCGCCCTCCCGGGTGATCCATTCAGGACTAACCTGGATATATCACCCGGGAGGCGCCATGACTTTCGTACAGATCATCGACTGCAAGACGAGCCGGTACGACGACATGAACCGGCTGATGAACGACTGGGTCGCCGCGACCGAGGGGAAGCGCACCGCCACGCACTCGATCGTGGGCAAGGACCGCGCACGGGGCGACCACTACGTGGAGATCGTGGAGTTCCCCTCCTACGAGGACGCGATGCGCAACTCGAAGCTCCCCGAGACCGACCGCATCTTCGCCGAGATGGTCGCGCTCTGCGACGGGGAGCCGACCTTCACCGACCTGGACGTGGTCCGCGACGAGCAGCTCAACAAGGCCGCGGCCCGCCGCTTCTTCGACGAGGTGGCGCGGGACGGCGATCTCGGCCTGATCGACGAGCTCATCGCCGCCGACCACCTCGACCACGACATGGGCAAGCCCGAACCCGACATGACCGGCCGGGACGTCATCCGCTCCGACGTCGAAGGCTGGCGGGAGGCGTTCGACTTCTCCTTCACCCTCCACTCCCAGATCGCCGACGGCGACGAGGTCGCCACGCGCTGGACCTGGCGGGGCACGCACCAGGGCGACTTCATGGGCCACCAGCCCACCGGGCAGGAAGTGCTCATGACGGGCACCACCATCTTCCGCTTCCAGGACGGGAAGATCGCCGAGAGCTGGTGGTTCTACGACCTGATGCGGCTGATGGGGCAGCTGGAGGCGGGCCCGGTGTGAACCGCGGGCACCCGTGAACGGCCGGATGAACGACCGGATGAACGGCTGGACGAACGGGCGGACGAACGGCCGGAGCCCGGCACCCACCAGGGGTGCCGGGCTCCGGACTGCGGCCGCCGTGCGGCGTGAGGTCAGTGCCTCAGGGCCTGTGCCTCAGAGGCAGTGCCTTGGCGTCAGTGCGAGTGACCGTGGCCGTGGCCGGCCTCGGGCTCCTCGTCGGCCGGCTTCTCGACGACCAGGGTCTCGGTCGTGAGCAGCAGCGACGCGATGGACGCGGCGTTCTCCAGGGCGGAGCGGGTGACCTTGACCGGGTCGATGACGCCGGCCTTCACCAGGTCGCCGTACTCGCCGGTCGCGGCGTTGAAGCCCTGGCCCTTGTCGAGCTCCGCCACCTTGGAGGTGATGACGTAGCCCTCGAGGCCGGCGTTCTCGGCGATCCAGCGCAGCGGCTCGACGGCGGCGCGGCGGACGACGGCGACACCGGTGGCCTCGTCGCCCTCCTTGCCCAGGTTGCCCTCGAGCACCTTGACGGCGTGGACGAGCGCGGAGCCACCACCGGAGACGATGCCCTCCTCGACCGCGGCGCGGGTCGCGGAGATGGCGTCCTCCAGACGGTGCTTCTTCTCCTTGAGCTCGACCTCGGTGGCCGCACCCACGCGGATGACGCAGACGCCGCCGGCGAGCTTGGCGAGGCGCTCCTGGAGCTTCTCGCGGTCCCAGTCGGAGTCCGTGGCCTCGATCTCGGCCTTGATCTGGGCGACGCGGCCCTGGACGTCCTCGGAGTTGCCGCCACCGTCGACGATGGTGGTGTCGTCCTTGGTGATGGTCACGCGGCGGGCGGAGCCCAGCACGTCCAGGCCGACCTGGTCGAGCTTGAGGCCGACCTCCTCGGCGACGACGGTGCCGCCGGTCAGGGTGGCCATGTCGCCCAGCATCGCCTTGCGGCGGTCGCCGAAGCCCGGGGCCTTGACGGCCACGGCGTTGAAGGTGCCACGGATCTTGTTGACGACGAGGGTGGAGAGGGCCTCGCCCTCGACGTCCTCGGCGATGATCAGCAGCGGCTTGGAGGAGCCACCCTGGATGATCTTCTCCAGCAGGGGCAGCAGGTCCTGGATCGAGGAGATCTTGCCCTGGTGGATGAGGATGTACGGGTCCTCGAGGACGGCCTCCATGCGCTCCTGGTCGGTGACCATGTAGGGCGACAGGTAACCCTTGTCGAAGGCCATGCCCTCGGTGAAGTCCAGCTCCAGACCGAAGGTGTTCGACTCCTCAACGGTGATGACACCGTCCTTGCCGACCTTGTCCATCGCCTCGGCGATGAGCTCGCCGACCTGCTTGTCCTGGGCGGACAGGGCGGCGACGGCCGCGATGTCGGCCTTGTCCTCGATCGGACGGGCGGTCGCGAGCAGCTCGTCGGAGACGGCCTTGACCGCGGCGTCGATGCCCTTCTTCAGGGCGGCCGGGGAGGCGCCGGCGGCGACGTTGCGCAGACCCTCGCGGACCAGCGCCTGGGCCAGGACGGTCGCGGTGGTGGTGCCGTCACCCGCGATGTCGTTGGTCTTGGTCGCCACCTCCTTGACGAGCTGGGCGCCCAGGTTCTCGTACGGGTCCTCGATCTCGACCTCACGGGCGATGGTGACGCCGTCGTTGGTGATGGTCGGGGCACCGAACTTCTTGTCGATGACGACGTTGCGGCCCTTGGGGCCGATCGTCACCTTGACCGTGTCCGCCAGCTTGTTGACACCGCGCTCGAGGGCGCGACGGGCGTCCTCGTCGAACTTCAGGATCTTCGCCATGGTTGCTTCAAGTCCTCTCAAACGAACCGCGCCCCGGACCCCGGCGGCATATACACACGGGAACCAGGGCGCAGATCACATCAAACGGGGTGAATTACTTCTCGATGATCGCGAGCACGTCGCGAGCCGAGAGAACGAGGTACTCCTCGCCGTTGTACTTCACCTCGGTGCCGCCGTACTTGCTGTAGAGCACGACGTCGCCGACGTTCACGTCGAGCGGAAGACGGTTGCCCTCCTCGAAGCGGCCCGGGCCCACGGCCAGGACGACGCCCTCCTGGGGCTTCTCCTTGGCGGTGTCCGGAATAACCAGGCCAGAGGCCGTGGTCTGCTCGGCGTCGAGCGGCTGGACCACGATGCGGTCCTCAAGCGGCTTGATGGCAACCTTGGAGCTGGCGGTCGTCACGATCCGACCTCCCCCTTCGGAGATTCACGGGGTTATCTGTCTGAGGTGGCGACCAGGAGGATCCGTCGTCGCGGGTGCCGGATTCTGCCCGTCGCTGCGTTTGGCACTCCCGGGTGGAGAGTGCCAACGGAGCCGAGACTATGACGCGGTTAGCACTCGGTCAAGCGGAGTGCCAATTCGCCGTGCGGCGAGCCTGCGGTTCACCCCTGGGGGTAAGGCACCCGGCCGGTCGGGGCGGCGCGTTCCGGCGTTCCGGCGCGGAGGTGGATCTGCCCGCGGGCCGCGGGTCGTAATCCTCCGGATTCTCATGCGGCGCGTACGACCCGTGCGGCGCGTCCGGCACCCGGCACCCGGCACCCGGCCTAGACGTAGTCCTCCAGGCGCGCCACCGTGAACCCCTGCCGCTCGATGCTGCGCAGCATGTTGGTGACCATCCGCGTCATGGTCGTGCCCTTGAGCTCCGAGGGGCCGCGGAAGTGGGCGAGGACGATGTCGCCGGAGCGCAGCTTCCCGCCGTCCGCGTAGCGCATGTCGTTGATCTGCATCGTCGCCTCCCACAGCAGCAGCGCCTTCACCCCGCAGCTGCTGGCCGCGGCGAGGGTGGCGTCGTTGTAGTTGCCGTAGGGCGGGCGGAAGAACGGCGGCTTGCTCCCGTACCGCTTCTCCAGGGCGTCCTGCTGGCCGCAGACCTCGCGGCGCTGCGCGTCGGCGGAGAGGGTGCGGAGGTTGGGGTGGGAGAGGGTGTGGTTGTGGATGCCGTTGCGGTTCCCCTCGCCCCGCAGCTGCTCGAAGTAGCCGTAGCCGCTGCCCGCGCGGGCGATGTCGTCGGTGAGGAACATCGTGAAGGGCAGCTTCAGGTCCTTGGCCATCTCCACGAATTCCGGGTCCTTCTCCGCCCCGTCGTCGAAGGTCAGGAAGACGACCTTGTCCTGGGTGGGCACACGCCGGATCACCTTGGGCGCGGCGCCGGCCTTCATCCCGTCCGTCAGCCTGGCGGCCGGCGGGGCGGGCGGCGCGGCGAGGGGCTTGTCCAGGCCCCAGCGGCGGTAGGCGGCGGCGTCCGGGACGGCCGGGGCCGAGGGCGAGGACGCCGCGTCCGTACGCGCAGAGGGGGACGCGGACGCCGTTCCCTTGCCGCCACCGGAGGAACCGGAGCAGCCGCTGAGGAGCAGGGCCAGCAGGAGCGTGCCCGCGGCGGCGGCACGGGCGGACGGGCGGGCGGATATCGGGCCGGATACAGGGGAGCTCACACCTCTGATTGTTGTGCATGTGTTCGAGCCGGGCAGACCGGGCGGAAGGGGGGCCTGTCGGAGGGGCGGGGAGGAGGCCCGGGCGAAGGCCTGGGCAAGAATGGCCGGGTGCCAGCACAGAACGAACCGAACGAGCCGAACAAGCCGAACGCCCGGGACGAACCGGACGCGTCGGGGGCCGCCGTTGCCGCCTTCACCGCCCTCCTCACGGACGAGGGCCGCGGCCTGCTCGCCGGGCTGCGCGACCACGACCCCGCCCGGGAACTGGCCACGGCGACCCGGCTGCGCCGCGACCACCCCGCGGAGCTCGTCTCGGCGGCGCTCGGCATGGCCCGGCTGCGGCAGCGGGCCGTGGCGAAGTTCGGTGCGGAGGACGCGTACCGGATGTTCTTCACGCCGAACGGCGTGGAGCAGTCGACGCGGCGGTCCGTGGCCGAATACCGGGCCGGCCGGTTCGCCGCGCTCGGCGTCCGCTCCGTGGCCGACCTGTGCTGCGGCATCGGCGGCGACGCGATCGCGCTGGCGCGCCTGGGCATCCGCGTCCTCGCCGTCGACCGCGACCCGCTGACCTGCGAGGTGGCCCGCGCGAACGCCGAAGCGCTGGGCCTTTCCGACCTCATCGAGGTGCGCTGCGCCGACGTCGCCGACGTGGACACCTCGGGCTACGACGCGGTGTTCGTCGACCCGGCTCGGCGTGGCGGGCGCGGCCGCATCTTCGACCCGGAGGCGTACTCGCCGCCGCTGTCGTGGGCGGTCGAAGCCGCCCGGAAGGCCCCGCACGCCGCCCTCAAGATCGCTCCCGGGGTGCCCCACGAGGCGGTCCCGGACGACGCCGAGGCCGAGTGGATCTCGGACGGCGGCGACGTGAAGGAGGCCGTGCTGTGGTTCGGCACGGCACCGGGCGCGCGGCGGGCGACCCTGCTGCCGGGCGGGCACTCGCTGGTGGGCGCCGGGCTGCCCGACCCGGCGGTACGACCGGTGGGACGGTACGTGTACGAGCCGGACGGTGCCGTGATCCGCGCGCACCTGGTGGCGGACGTGGCGGCCGCGCTGGACGGCGGCGGGCTGATCGACGAGACGATCGCGTACGTGACGAGCGACGAGCTGCGGGCGACGGACTACGCGTCGGCGTACGAGATCACGGACGTCCTCCCGTTCAACCTGAAGAAGCTCAAGGCCGTGGTGCGCGAGCGGGGCATCGGCGTCGCCGTCATCAAGAAGCGGGGCTCGGCGGTGGAGCCGGAGGACCTCCGCAAGAAGCTGAAGCTCGCCGGACCGAACTCCTGCGTGATCGTGCTGACCCGGGCGGCGGGAGCGCCCGTGATGCTGCTGGGGCGGGAGATCCGCGCTTAGGCGGTCCGTTCCTCCTACGCTCGCCCCATGAGCAAGAACCTGAACGAGAACGAGATCAAGCTCAAGGCCATCGCGGCGCTCACGGCCCTGCGCGGCGGCGTGGGGACGGACTACGTGTCGTCCCTCCTCGGCGAGGTGATCCCGGACGAGTTCATGGTGCCGGTCGGCGCGGAGGCGCGCGAGGTGGGGCTCGCCGTGCTGAACCAGCTCTCCGCGCCCATGAGCGCGCTGATCAGCGGTCTGATGCTGGCCTTCGAGGCGGTCGCGGACGCCTACGACGAGACGACGCCCGAGGCGCCGACGGAGGAGATCCTGCAGTCCCTGGCGCTCGAACTCGCCCGGGACTCCGAGTAGCGCGGATCCGCCACCGGGCAACCGGTCGTATTTCCCGCCGAACGGACGCTGCGACGACCGGTTCGGCGCTAGCGTGCGTCGCGTCCGGCACGGACACGTTGACGGGGACCACGGGGACGACGGGGGCGAGCGGGATGCTGAGCGAGGCACTGACGGAGGCGGCCGCGGCGGGCGGTACGGCGGTCGTACGGACGGCGGGAACCGACGCGTGGACCGGGCTCCGGGAACGGGTCGCCCGGTGGTTCGGCCGCGGCGACGCCACGCGCGAGCACGGAGAACTGGAACGGCTCGACCGCACGGCCGCCGCCCTGGACACCGCGGCCCGGTCCGGCCGGACGGAGCGCACCCGCGACCGCCAGGAGGCCGTCTGGCAGGACCGCTTCGAGACCCTCCTGGAGAGCCTCCCCACGGACCAGCGGGAGCCCGCGGCGGAGGAGTTGAAGGCCCTGGTCGAGAAGTACGGGGCGCCTTCGCAGGCGGCGGGGCAGGTACCCGGGAACGTCTTCCGCGGGCCGACGGCGTTCGAGGTGAGTGACACGAGCGACGGCGTCACCCACCTCGGCCCGGATCAGTCGGCGTAGTCCTTCAGTTTCTCGGTCTCCAGAGTGATGCCGACCGGGGCCGGGAGCTTGACGGTGTCGCCGTACGGGTACGGCGTGCACACCTGGTAGGTGCCGTCCTTCGGCTCACTGTGGACGACGACCGTGTGCGCCTGCCGATCGACGAGGAGGTAGACCGGGATGTCCGCCTCGGCGTAGCCGTCGCGCTTCTCGTTACGGTCTCGCCGGTCCGTGTCCGAATCGTGGGAGGTGACCTCCACGACCATCAAGGCGCCGGCCGGGTCGGCCCACTCGCCGGAGGCGGCGAAATGATCGATGGGAGCGAGGGTGGCGTCGGTGATGGCCCGACCCTTGCGGTAGCTCTCGGCCTTCAGTTGCTGTTCCGGGATGAGATCCAGCTCAGGGCGCTGCTGCATGCACTGCCTGAGCATCCACATGATGATCGCCCCATGGGCACCATCCGGCACCGGCTTGACCTCTAGCTTTCCCTTGATGAGTTCGAGCTTCACGCCTTCCGGCGCATGGTGGGCAAGCTGTTCGAAGTCATCTTCGGGCAGCTGATGCCAGTCCGGGGCAGCGGGCGTAGCAGGTGTCATGGCGTCGCCTCCTCCCCTCAATGGTGCCCCTATGACCCGGCGTAGCTCCTGAACACTCACGTGCTGCTCCTTTCGAGGGTGCGGAGGTTTACGCGGATGGCGGCGGCCCGGCGGTGAATTTCTGTCGGGGGGACGGCCTGGGGAAGGTCGGGGAGCGACTCGCCGCGGCAGGGGCGGCAGAGGCCGCCCGGGAGGGCCTCCGGACGGCCCGGGGTGCGGCAGACCGTGCACTCCAGGATGCGGAGGGTCCGGTCCGGCAGCGGTGGCGCCGACCGCTCGGGCGGGAGCTTGTCCCTGAGGCGACGGCGGGCCAGCGCTGCGCCGTGGTGGACTTCCGGCGGCAGGCCGGCGGTGAGTTCGCGGGCGATGTCAGCGGGAGTCGCACCCCTGGCCAGCCATTCCTCTGCGAGGGGCTCCAGGGCGGCGCAGTCCGCCGCAGACAGGGTCATGCGGGGATCCATGCGACCCGCTGTCGCGAGGGCCTCGTACGCCTGTGAGCGGGGCGGCTTTTCTGACGGTAACGACTGCCGCGGCGGTTGCGTGCGCGACCTCGGAACGTTTCCCGCCTGGAACTCCGCCCACCACTCGTCGTCCCTCGCCGTGCGCGAGAAGTACGTCCGCGTCACCCAGTGCGTGCTGCCGCCGTCACCCTTGATCCGCTCCGTCACCCTGCGCAGGTGGCCTTCCAGCGACAGCCGGCGCAGTGCCGTGCGGCAGGCCGCCTGGCCGTAGTTCGGGAGGTGCGCCGCAAGTGTTTTCGCATCCATGGCCGCACCTTCGGGCAGGCGGTCGATGAACGCGGCGATCGACGCCTCGCGGGGCGGGAGGTGTGCGAAGTCTTCGGCGGTGCGGCGGCGCTGGCCGGGGGCGGATCGTTTACCGTAGCCCGGCTTCGCCTGAGGGTGCACCTGTGCGGGCAGCGCGGCGGCGCTAGAGTTGGCCTCAGCCATGGGATCGAGTCTCTTTCGATCTTGATGGTCAAGCCCCGGTTCGGTGTTGGCGCACCAGCCGGGGCTGATTTGTTGCTGCGAACGCTAGAGGCCCGTGACGGTTCGTTGCAACCCGGTCGCCCAAAGTGAACTCGTGTGGTATGTGCGGCCGTTGGCCCTCGCGTACGCGAGGAAGGGAGGGTGGGTGGGTTATCACCCACCCGTTCCTCGGAAAGAGGGCTCGGGACCCGACCCCCGAAGCCCGGAGCGCGGCGCTCAGGCCGCATCGCCCTTTGCCGCTACCGGAGGTTGAGGGAGCGGAACCAGCAGCGCCGGGATCACCGCCCCGCCCGCCAGGATCAGATACGCGACCGCGTAGACGTACTGCACACCACCCTCAGGTGCCAGGGCGGGGGTGGTGGCGGCAGCTTCACGACTCGTACAGGTTCTTCCTGCTCAGTTCGTGGACGTGGTCGTGATCATGGGAGTGGGAGTGGGAGTGGGAGTGCCCATGCCCGTGGTCGTGTCCGTGCTCGTGCTCCTCCCCCGGCACGTGCGTCTCCGTCACCGGCAGCGACGAGTCCGCCGACAGGTCCCACGACGACGCCGCGCGCCCCCGCGCCACCATCTCCGCGCCCAGCGCCGCCACCATCGCCCCGTTGTCCGTGCACAGCTTCGGCCGCGGCACGCGCAGCGTGATGCCCGCGTCCTCGCAGCGGCGCTGCGCCATCGCCCGCAGCCGCGTGTTCGCCGCGACGCCGCCGCCGATCATCAGGTGGTCGACGCCCTCGTCCTTGCACGCGCGGACGGCCTTGCGCGTGAGGACGTCCACGACGGCCTCCTGGAACGACGCGGCGACGTCCGCGACCGGCACGTCCTCGCCCGCCGCCCGCTTGGCCTCTATCCAGCGGGCCACGGCCGTCTTCAGGCCGGAGAAGGAGAAGTCGTAAATCGGGTCGCGCGAGCCGGTCAGGCCGCGCGGGAAGCGGATCGCGTCGGGGTTGCCCTCGCGGGCGTAGCGGTCGATGACCGGGCCGCCGGGGAAGCCGAGGTTCAGCACGCGGGCGACCTTGTCGAAGGCCTCGCCGGCCGCGTCGTCGATCGTCGAGCCGAGGGGGCGGACGTCCGAGGTGATGTCGGGGGCCAGGAGGAGGGACGAGTGGCCGCCGCTGACCAGCAGCGCCATCGTCGGCTCGGGCAGCGGGCCGTGCTCCAGCTGGTCGACGCAGATGTGCGAGGCGAGGTGGTTGACGCCGTAGAGCGGCTTGCCGAGGGCGTACGCGTACGCCTTGGCCGCCGAGACGCCGACGAGCAGGGCGCCGGCGAGCCCGGGGCCCGCGGTGACCGCGATGCCGTCGAGGTCCTGCGCGGAGACGCCGGCCTCCTTCAGGGCGCGCTGGATGGTCGGGACCATCGCCTCCAGGTGGGCGCGGCTCGCCACCTCCGGGACGACGCCGCCGAAGCGGGCGTGCTCGTCCACGCTGGAGGCGACGGCGTCGGCGAGCAGCGTGTGCCCGCGGACGATGCCGACGCCGGTCTCGTCGCACGAGGTCTCGATGCCGAGGACGAGGGGTTCGTCAGCCTTGCGAGCCATGGGTCATTCCTTGCACTGCGGAGAGGGGATCGGAGAGGCGCATCACGAGGGCGTCGATGTTGCCGGGCTGGTAGTAGCCGCGGCGCACGCCCACCGCCTCGAAGCCGAAGCGTTCGTACAGGCGCTGCGCCCGGGTGTTGTCGACGCGCACTTCGAGGAGCACCTCGCGGCACTCGAAGTCGGTCGCGGCGGTCAGGAGCTCGCCGAGGAGGCGGGAGCCGAGGCCCGTGCTCCACTGGTCCTGGGAGACGGCGATGGTCTGGACGTCGCCGGTGCCGTCGATCGCGGCGAGGCCCGCGTAGCCGACGACGCGGCCCTCGTCGTTCTCGGCGACGACGTAGCGGCGGGTGGCGCCCGCGCCGCGCGCGTGGGCCAGCTCGGACCAGAACAGGCCCTTGGACCAGGCGTCGTCCGGGAAGAGCGCGCGCTCCAGCTCCAGCACCGGCCCGATGTCCCACCAGCGCATCTCGCGGACACGCACGTTCACGGTCACTTGGGGGTGACCACCTTGTAGTTGGCGGGCACCTGGGCGTCGGGGCGGCGCAGGTAGAGCGGCTGGTCCGGCAGGAACTCGCCGCCCGTGCGCAGGCGCTCCGCGGCGAGGGAGGCCAGGGCGCCCGCGGACTGGTGCTCGGGCATGTCGGCCCGCACGTCCGTGAAGGAGTCGGCGTAGAGCACGGCGCCCGCGCCGACGACGGTCAGGCCGGCCAGCTTCTCGGTGAGGTCGCCGGGGCGGTCCACGGAGGGCTCGGTGACGCGGGTACGTGCGTCGGCGTACCGCGCCCAGTAGACCTCCTTGCGGCGGGCGTCCGTCGCCACGACGAACTCGCCCTCCAGCCCCGCCTGCCCGGCCGCGTACGCGAGACCGTCGAGCGAGCACAGGCCGCGGACGGGCACGCCGAGCGCGGCGCCGAAGGTGGCGGCGGTGACGATGCCGACCCGCAGGCCGGTGTACGGGCCGGGGCCGACGCCGACCACGATGTCCGTCACGGCGTCGAGCTTGCGGCCCGCTTCGCCGAGCACCCGGTCGACGGCGGGAAGCAGCAGCTCACCGTGCCGGCGCGCGTCGACCTGACGCGATTCGGCGATGACTTTGTCGCCGTCGTGGAGGGCGACGGTGACGGCGGGCGTGGCGGTATCAAGAGCGAGCAGCAGCACACTGACAGACTACGGCTCACCGTGGGGCGGACGGTGCGCACCTGGGCCGCGCGTGGGCCGGGCCGACGGCGCGGCGGGGGCGCGGGCGGGTGCTACGGTCAGCCGCAACGCCGTATCTATATGTACGTAGGACCAGGACCGGCGGTCCTGAGAAGGGTGCGCAGCCGTGGCACGCAGCAGCTCGGGGGTCTTCGTGGCCGCGCTCACCGCGGCGGCCCTCGCGGGCGTCGGTTTCCTCGCCGTCCAGGCCGAGGCCGCTCCCGACAAGCCGCACTCCTCGCACGCTGCGGGCGCGGGCGCCTCCGGCAAGGGCGAGGACAAAGGCAAGGACGGCGCACCGGCGGATTCCGGCACCGGTTCCGGCAAGGACGCGGGCGCGAAGGCCGCCCTCCCGGACGTGCCCGCGGGCTCCGGCACCGGCAAGCGGGTCGTCTACGCGCTCGGGCAGAAGCGGGTGTGGCTGGTCGGCGCGGACGGCAAGGCGACGCACAGCTTCGAGGTGGCGCCGAGTGCGGTGAACCCGGTTCCGGGGCCCTACGCGGTGACCTCGCGGGACGCCACGGGCACGGGGTCCGACGGCAAGGCCATCGAGCACGTGGTGCGGTTCCACCGCAATCCGGCGGGGGTCGTCTTCGGCTTCAGCGCGGCGGTGGACGGGTCGCTGCCGGATCCGGCGGCGGCGGGGAAGAAGACGGGTGCGGTTCGGGAGATGCCGGCCGATGGGCGGGCCATGTGGGACTTCGCTTTGAACGGGACGAAGGTGGTCGTGGTCGCGTAGGGGGTCTTTTCCCCTACCCGCCCCTTCCCGTAACCGGGGCAAGCCCCCGGACCCCCTGTCGCGCTGAACGCGCTCGTCCTCAAACGCCGGACGGGCTGGATTTATGCGGCGTCCTGCGCGCCGGGCGCCGCCTCGTCGTCGCCCTGCGCCTCCGGCGCACCGGGCGCCCGCGGCGGTTTCGACACCGCGTCCGCCGCCGCGCAGGAAGCCAGCAGGTCGCGCATCGACGTCGACGGAGGCCGCTCTTCCGAGCGGGTCCCGGACTGCGGCTGCTCTGGGGCCGGCATGGTGCCTCCTGGGGGGCATCGGGCAAGGTTAGGTAGACCTAACCATGTCTCTGCCTACCATGTGACCACGCCCGCAGCCGCCGACGCAACATCTTGCCGACGGCTTGTCGGAACGTACAGCGGGGCGGGTTCCTCAGCCGTCTCAGCTGTTACCCGGCCGTTTCCTCAGCCGAGCGGTGACAGGTCCACGCCCGCCCAGCGCGCCCCCACGCCCGCCACCCGGACGCTCCGCACGTCATCGGCGTCCTCCGCCGCATGGGCCACATCCGCCGCGTCCGCGGCGCTCGCGCCCACGGCGCGGTGGATGACGACGTGCAGCCGGTCCTCCGAGAGCTCCTCGACCTTGCCGTCGCCCCACTCCACGACGATCACGGACTCGGGGAGGGAGACGTCGAGGTCCAGGTCCTCCATCTCGTCCAGACCGCCGGACAGCCGGTAGGCGTCGACGTGGACGAGCGCCGGGCCGCCGCCGAGGTGGGGGTGCACGCGCGCGATGACGAACGTCGGGGAGGTGACCGCGCCACGGACGCCCAGGCCCTCGCCGAGCCCGCGGGTCAGCGTCGTCTTGCCCGCGCCGAGCTCGCCGGTGAGCAGCACCAGGTCGCCGGGGCGCAGCAGGCCGGCCAGCCGGCGGCCCACCTCCCGCATGGCGTCGGCGGTCTTGACCGTGAGCTCTGTGCTGGTCGTGGTGGTGGCGGCGGTGATGTCAGGCTGGGCGCTCATACCCGCCGATGGTACGGGGCCGGGCGGTCCCGGCGCGTTTCAGGCGCGGCCGCGCGCCCCCGCCGCCGCGCACTCCCCGCGCCCCAGGGCTCCGCCGCCGGCCGCCGCGGCGAGCAGCTCGGCCAGCTGGGCGGTGACCACCTCGTGCCGCTCCAGCATCACCAGGTGCCCGGTGTCCTCCAGGATGAGGAGCCGGGCGCCCGGCAGGGCCTCCGCGATGGCCTCGCTGTGCTCGCGGGGCGTGAGGAGGTCCTTGTCGCCCGCCGCGACGACCACCGGCAGGCCGTCGAAGGCGCGCAGCGCCTCCCGCTTCTCGTGCTCGGCGAAGACCGGGTAGAACGCGGCGACGACGTCGACCGGCGTGGCCTCGATCAGCCGTTCCGCGAACCGCACGACCGCCGGGTCCACGTCCTTGGACCCGAACGAGTACCACCGCAGGACGCCCGCGAACAGGTCGGACGTGGCCCGGCGGCCCTTCTCGATCAGCTCGGGCCGGGCGGCCATCAGCTTGAAGGCGCCCGGCAGGACGAGCCGCCGGACCAGGGCCATCCCGGCGGCCGGCAGGCCGTAGGTGTTCTCGGCGAGCCCGCCCGAGGACGTGCCGAGGAAGGCCGCGCCGACGACGCGCCCGGCGATCAGGCCGGGGTACTGCGCGGCCAGCCCCATCGTCGTCATGCCGCCCATCGAGTGCCCCACGAGCACCAGCGGTCCCTCGGGGGCCGCGGCGTCGATGACGGCCTTGAGGTCGCGGCCGAAGAGGTCGATGGAGACGGCGCCCGTACGGCTGCGCTCGGAGCGGCCGTGGCTGCGCTGGTCCCAGAAGACCGCGCGGATTCCGGCGGCCCGCAGGGCCGCGCGCTGGAAGTGCCAGGAGTCCTGGCTGAGACAGTAGCCATGGCTGAAGACGACCGTCAGGGGCGGCGCGGCGGGCGTACGGCGGCCGCCGAACAGCCGCCGGGAGGCGGAGCCCTCCGCTTCCTCGCGCGCCTGCTCCGGCTCGTCGACCTCGTAGTAGAGCTGCGTGCCGTCCTCCGCGACCGCCGAGCCCGGCGTCCCGCGCAGCGTCCCGTACGGGCCCGCCGAGTCCAGGGCCAGCCGGGCGTCGCGGCGCATGCCGCGCCCGACCGTCAGCCGCTCGACCGCCACGCCGACCGCGGCTCCCGCGGCCAGGACGCCCAGAGCCGCTCCCGCGACGCCGGCGCCGCGGCGCCATCCGGTGCCCGCTCCCGGCGGCGTCATGCCGCCGGCCGCCGCGACGGCCCCGACGGCTTCGAAGGCCCCGGCGGCCGCGGCCGCCGTGCCCGCGCCCGTGCTGTTCCCGTTCATCGCGCGCCCCCCGTGTCCCCGCTTTTCGGCATGTCCACGTCCGCGTACTCATCGTGCCCGTGCTCGTGCCCGTGCGGGCCGGGCCCAATCCTGCGCCCTGCCCGTCCGGTCCTGCGGAACTATTCGGTGTACCCGTCCACGTTCTCACCGACATAGACGCGGGGCACCCGGTTGGAGATGCGCGTGACCACCTCGTAAGCGATCGTTCCGGTGGCCCGCGCCCAGTCCTCGGCGGTCGGTTCGCCCCGGTCGCCCGGCCCGAACAGCACCGCTTCCTCGCCCACCTGCGCCGCATCGCCGCCCAGGTCGACCACGAACTGGTCCATGGCCACCCGCCCGGCCACCGTCCGCCACTTGCCGCCCACCAGCACCGGGCCGGTACCGGAGCCCGCGCGCGGGATGCCGTCCGCGTAGCCCACGGGGACGAGCGCGAGAGTGGTGGGGCCCGGGGTGATGTAGTGGTGCCCGTACGAGACGCCGTGGCCGCCCGGCACCCGCTTCACCGACGCCAGGTACGCCGACAGCGTCATCACCGGCTTCAGGCCCAGCTCCTGCGGCGTGCCGACCTCGGGGCTCGGCGAGACCCCGTACATCGCGATGCCCGTCCGCACGAGGTCGAAGTGCGTCTCGGGGAGCGTGAGGGTCGCCGGGGAGTTGGCTATGTGCCGCACCTCGGGCTCGACGCCCTGCCGCTCCGCGTACGCCACCGCGTCCCGGAAGACCCTCAGCTGGGCCTGGATGGAGGGGTGCCCCGGCTCGTCGGCGCACGCGAAGTGCGACCAGATGCCGGTCACCTTCAGCAGGCCGGCCTCCTCCGCCTCGCGCGCCGCGGCGATCAGTTCCGGCCAGTCGTCGGGCTGGCAGCCGTTGCGCCCCAGACCGGTGTCGATCTTCAGCTGAACGCGCGCGGGACGCCCCGCGGCCCGTACCGCCTCCGCTACCTCCGCGAGCGCCCACAGCCCGCTGACCGTCACGTCGACGTCCGCCTCCACGGCCTCGCGCCACGGCCCGCCCGGCGTCCACAGCCAGCACATCAGCCGGCCCCGGTCGCCCGCCGCGCGCAGCGCCAGCGCCTCGTCCGGCGTGGCCGTGCCCACCCACTCGGCACCGGCCTCGCGGGCCGCCCGGGCACACTGCACCGCGCCGTGGCCGTAGGCGTTGGCCTTGACCACAGCCATCAGCTGCGCCCCGGCCGCGCGGGCCTTGAGCGTGCGTACGTTGGCCCGCAGCGCGGCCAGGTCGACCAGGGCACGGGCGCGCATCGGGGTCTCGCGGGCGCGGATCGGAGTCTCGTTCATCCCCGTCAGTCTCTCAGGACGTCCGCGCAGGCGATGAGGGGTGGGCCTCAGGCTGTCATTTCGGGGGGTCTTTTCCGGAACGTCAGGTCGCGCCGGGCCGCGTCAGGTCGCGCCGGATCGCGTCGGGTGGCACCAGGTCGCATCAGGTCGCATCAGGTCGCACCCCTTCGGGAGCGTGCGGGGCGTGCTGTGGTGAGACTTAGTACATGAGGACTGCCTACAGCGTCGAGACCGTACGGGCCGCCGAGCGCGCGCTCATGGCACAGCTCCCCCACGGCGCCCTGATGCAGCGCGCCGCCGCGGGGCTCGCCGCCTCCTGCGCCGGACTGCTCAGGCGGGTGTACGGGTCACGGATCGCCCTGCTCGTCGGCAGCGGCGACAACGGCGGCGACGCCCTCTACGCCGGGGCCCGGCTCGCCCGGCGCGGCGCCGGAGTGACCGCCGTGCTCGTCGCCCCCGAACGGGCCCACGCCGCCGGGCTCGCCGCCCTGCGGGCCGCCGGGGGGCGCGTCGCCTCCGCCGAGGCCGCCGACGGGGTGCTGCGCGGCGCGGACCTCGTCCTCGACGGGATCGTCGGCATCGGCGGCAAGGGCGGCCTGCGCCCCGACGCCGCCCAGCTCGTCCGGGCCGCCGCCGACGGCGGCGCGATCCTCGTCGCCGTCGACCTGCCCAGCGGCGTCGACGCCGACACCGGGGAAGTGCACGGCACCGCCGTGCGCGCCGACGCGACGATCACCTTCGGCGCGTACAAGCCCGGCCTCCTCGTCGACCCGGCCCGCGAGCACGCCGGCGCCCTCCGGCTCGTCGACATCGGGCTGCAGCTGCCCGCCCGGCCCGACGCCGAGTCCCTGCAGCACGCCGACGTCGCCGCGCTGCTGCCGCGGCCCGCCGCGGAGAGCGACAAGTACCGGCGCGGCGTCGTCGGCGTCGTCGCCGGCTCCGCCCGCTACCCCGGCGCGGCCGTCCTCGCCGTCGCGGGCGCCCTCCACGGCGGCGCGGGCGCCGTGCGCTACACCGGCCCGGCCGCGGACGCCGTGATCGCCCGCTTCCCCGAAACCCTCGTCACCGCCGGCCCCCCGTCCAAGGCGGGCCGCGTCCAGGCCTGGGTCGTCGGCCCCGGCCTCGGCGACGGCCCCGAGGCCCGGCAGGCACTGGAAGACGTCCTCGCCTCGGACGTACCCGTCCTCGTGGACGCGGACGGGCTGCGGCTGATGCCGGCCGACACCGTACGGGCCCGGGCGGCGGAGACCGTCCTCACCCCGCACGCCGGGGAGGCCGCGGCCCTGCTGGGCGTCTCGCGCGACCGCGTCGAATCCGGCCGCCTGGCCGCCGTCCGCGCCCTCTCCGAACGCTACGGAGCCACCGCTCTCCTCAAGGGCTCCACGACCCTGATCGCCTCCACAGGCGGCCCCGGCCACGGCCGCCGCACGGTCCGCGTCAACCCGACGGGAACGCCGTGGCTGGCCACGGCAGGAAGCGGCGACGTCCTGTCGGGCCTCACGGGATCCCTGCTGGCGGCAGGGCTGCCCGGCTGGGACGCCGCCGCCGTCGGGGCGTACCTGCACGGGCTGGCCGCCCGGGAACGGGGGGCTGCGCCGCTGACGGCGATGGGGGTGGCGGAGGAGCTGCGGGGGGCGTGGAGGGGGGTGGCGGGATGACGTCAGGCACGGCACCGGGGAACCACTCGTTCGAGAGAAATCCAGGAGAATGAAGTATGGGTACGGGTACGTACCCATACTCTTCCTGCGTGCTGAACAGAGGATTACCCATGGCCGACGCGAACATCCGCATTCCCGCCGATGCCCGTGACCGCCTCGCCGAGGTCGCCGCAGCAGAAGGCATGTCCCTGCGCGCCTACCTCTCCCGACTGGCCGACGAGCTCCTCACCCCCGCCGAGCGCGCCGAGCAAGCCGAGCGAGCCCGCCGGATGCTGCGCGAGTGGAACGGCTACGACCCCAGCCAGGACGAAGAGGAACGGCTCGACGCCGAGCTGGACCGGCGGCTCTCCGAGGCGGCGCGGTGAGCGACCACCTCCACATCGTTCTCGACCACACAGCCATGGTGGCCGCCGGCCGCGGCAACGTCGTCGCCTCCCGGCTCATCCACCGCGCGCACATGGAAGCGGGGTGGCACTTGTACGCCCCGACCTGCGCACTGGTCGAGGCCGACCGGGCCCGCCCCGGCACGGCCGAGCATCTCGCCGCACTCCCCGGCGTCACCGTCCTCGACCTGGACCTGCCGGCAGCACTGGCCATCGCAAGCAGCGGCAGCTGGGCGGACGCACACGCCCGGTACGCGGCCGAGCCGAACCCCGAGCGACCCGACGGGGCGTTCGTCGCCACGGCGGAACCCGGGCGCTGGGCGGGGGAACTCGTACGGGTGCTCGACGTCAGCCCTTGAACCCTCCGCCTCCAACGCGGCGGGGGCCGCGCCGGCGAGCGGGGCGGGAGCCGGTTACGGCGGTAGGGGCTGGGGGAGGGAGTGCTCAGGTCCGATCGGCGATGAGGGTCAGTTCGGAGCCGGCGGGGAGGGAATCCCGGTTGATGACCGGGCCGGTGTGCCTGATGCGCACATTCAACGGGCCCAGGTTCCCGAGCAGCGCCAGGTCGACCGGCTCCTCGCGCCCGTCGCTCACGGGGTCGATGATGTTGATCTTCTTGACCGCCGGGTAGACGCGCGACACGTGGGCCAGCCCGGACAGGCCGGTGCTCTCCTTCAGGTGGAGCTCCTCCACTTGCGGCAGGGGCTCCAGGTCCACGAGGTACCGCAGGTTCTCCCCATAGACCCGGAGGAACCGCAGCTCGGAAAGAGACGCCAACGGCAATCGCTTCCGGGCGCGGCCCCCGTGAATCACCAACTGCTGGAGTGTGGGGTGCCCTGCCAGGTCGGGCAGCTCTGCGGCGGACGACACACCGGGGCCGATGTGCAGGTAGCGGAGCGCACGGGGCAGCCGTACCTCGCAGGACGGCACGCGGAGCCCCGTGTCCTCCCAGTGCAACGTCAGATCCCGCAACCCGGTCATGGCGGGCAGCGCTCCGAGGTCCTCCGGCCAGCCCTCCAACCACAGGTGCATGGTCTGCAACGCGCTGACGTCCAGTGCACTCAGCTGGAGTACCGGCGGGGTCTCGACGGCGCGCAGGGCTCGCAGCGGAGGGCAGCCGCGCAACACACGCAAGTCGACACAGTCGCTCATGCCCCGGAAGGTCACGTCGGCGAGGGCCGGCGTGGCGAGATCCGTCAGGTCCTCGGCGGTCTCCAGCCCTCGGATCTGCACCTGGGGCCGCCCCCCGAGCCGCTTCAGCGCAGCCAGGTGCTCCCGCGACTTCACCACGAAGTCGAGCCCGTCCTCGTACGCCAGCCGCCCGATCACGGCCTCGGCGTACGCCTCCGTCTCGAACCGGTCCCAGGCCCACGCGAGCTGTGCCCGCACCTCCAGCAAGGGGTGGTCCACATACCGGGACAACAAGGGCAAAGCCCTGTCATCAGCCACCGTCGTCGCCGCGACGACCACCGCATGCGCGACGTCGTCCGTAAGCCCCTCCGGCCCGGGCAGCAGGTCCAGGACCACCCTCCCCGCCGCGGCGAGCGACTTCGCCGCCTCCAGGTCCCGCGGCGGTACGAGCTCCGCCGCCGCCTTCTCGACCCGCGCGCGGACCTCCCAGTCGACCTCCGTCGCGTGTTCGAGGCACGCCGCGGCGAGGAGGTGGAGCCGGGCCCGATGGGCCGGCTCCTTGTCGCCGCGTTCCAGGAGCAGGCGCAGCAGCTCCGCGCGGGCGCGCGGCGGTGCGTGGCCGACCGCCATCCTCAGCACGTCCTCCCACTGGTCGTCGTGGGCGTGGTGGACGAGGACGTCGAAGTCCCAGTCGTCCACGGCGGCCTGGGCGCCGAGGTAGTCCTGGAAGGTGCGGTGGATGAAGTCGAGGGTCTCGCTGGTGGGGCGGCGCAGCAGACCGCTGCGCAGGACGAGGTGGCGCAGTATGTCCTCGGCGCTGCCGCGGGCGGCGACGGACGGCATGGCGGGCAGCGCACGGTCGAGGATCTCGACGGCCTTGTGCCATTCGATCTCGGAACGGCCGTTGCGGATCAGCCAGTAGGCGATCTTCTGCAGCAGGGCCACCTGCTGCCCGTGCTCCAGCTCCGGCCCGTCCTCGCCGACCACCACGCCCCGCTCGCGGTCGCGCCGCACGAGCAGCAGTTCCAGCGCGGCGCGGTAGAGCTCCATGCGGCCGTGCGGGAGGTACCCCTTGCGGGAGCGGTTGAGGGCGCAGATCAGGGCGCACATCAGGGGGTTGGTGGCGAGCATGCCGAGGTCGCGTTTGGTGACGACGGCGGTGGTGAGGGCGTCGCGGAAGGCGCGCAGGGGTTCGTGGTGGCGCGCGCCCGCCGCGTCGTGCCAGCGGCCGATGAACGAGATGACGTCGCCGCGGCTCATGGGGAGGAGTTCGAGCTCGGTGAAGCCGGCGTCGGCGAGCCAGCCCTCGCGGACGGCGGAGGGGCGGGTGGTGATGACGTAGCGGGCGTCGGGGTAGGCGGCGAGGAGGTCCTTGACCCAGGTCAGGGTGCGGCGGCGGTCGGCCTCGGGGACCTCGTCCACGCCGTCGATCAGCAGGAGCGCGGTGCCTTCGGTGAGCCTGCGGGTGACCCAGCCCCGGGCGGCGGGCAGGCCGGCGAGCGGGCCGGCGGCCGCGGCCAGGAACTCCTCGGGCTGCGGGAGTTCGCCGCGGCGGATGAGCGTACGGAGGGGGAGGGTGAGCGGCAGGCAGCCGCTGAGGTGGCCGAGGCCGGGCGGCAGGTCGCCGCGGGCGGTGATGGTGGCGAGCCACTGCAGCAGCGTCGTCTTGCCGGAGCCGGCGGCGCCGCGCAGGAGCACGCGGCGGCGCCCGGCGAGGGCTTCCTCGGCGCGCCTGGGGGACGGCGTGGAGTTCTCGGGCAGCCACTCCCCCATCGCCCTGGCCTCGGCGCCGCCCGCGCCGCGCGCCGCGCCGCCGGTCAGTTCCAGGCTGAGGTAGGCGGCGTCCAGGGGCCAGGTCTCGCCCTCGCCGTCGGAGAGGGTCAGGCCGATGATGGTCAGTTCGCCGGACTTCTCGACGATGTAGTCGCGCAGGCGCCGTTCGAAGGCCTCGATCTCCAGCTGCCGCGGCGAGGCGAGGGAGCGGGACTCGGGCTTGTGGCCCACGAGCAGGCACTCGCTGAGGAACGCGAAGTCCTGCCAGAGCGTGGCGGACGGGGTGACCGTGAGCCGTCCGTGCCGCCAGCCGTTCGGGTCGGCGCAGACCACCCCGGCGAGCAGGCCGTCCACGAAGACGGCGGCGCCGGACATCCCGGCCCACGGCGAGCCGCCGTCGGCGGGCTGCCGCGGGGACCCGTACTCGCTGTCGAGCACGTGCCGGCCGCTGAGCAGGTTGCTGCCCGGCTTGAGGGAGCCGACGATCTGCTCGGTGTCGAGCTCGCCGGCTTCGTCGCGCTGGACGTGCGGGTAGCCGATGGCCTGGGCGCCCGGCCAGACCCTCAGGTCGTAGGCGCGGCCCCAGACAAGGGGTTCGAAGGCTTCGGCGACGTCCTCGGGGACGAGGTCCCGCTCGCCGACGAGCAGGGCGACGTCGCAGCGGCGGTTGTCGTCGCGAGCCCAGACCACTTTGCAGCGCACCTGCCCGACGCCGCCGGGGACGATCGCCCGCGGGTTCGCGCAGTCACCGACCACGTGTGCGGCCGTCAGGACCAGGTTCGGGGCGAGGAGGTATCCGCTGCCCTGACTCCGTCCGAATACCGCTGCGATACGTTCCTTCGCCGGGTGCACCTCTGTCCCCTCCGCGCGCGTTTCCGCCAACCGACGATACGTCAGGAGAGAGGTGTTGACAGGGGGTTCCGCGAACGCGCGAGCCTGAGTACGCGACGGGGCGTCGATCAAGGCGGACGGGGAGGCACGGGCCGGCCCGGCCGGACGCCCGGCCGGGAACCGACCCGGCAGCCGACCCCGGCACCCGGCCCGGTGCACCGACGGCGGCGCACCGGGCCGGGCCTTGCGGGCACGTACGCCCTACCCCCGGACCCCGGCCCGCAGCGCGGCCGCGAACCACTCCGTGGCCGGCTCCATGTCCGGCAGCGCCCAGCCGTTGATCACGGCGACGAGCCGCCAGTACTTGCCGTAGCGCGGGTCGTTGCCGGCCTCCAGCCGCTCCAGCAGCCAGGCCCGGAACTCCGGCCCGTCCTCGCGGCGCGACACCTCCGCGAGGGCGGCGGCGATCCGGTCGACGTACGGCCGGGCCGCGGGGCCGTCCGGGGCGATCCCGGCCTGCCGCGCCTCGGCCGTACGCTCCTTGATCACCTGCGCCGCGTACTTCGTGCGCTCTCCGTCGGGCCGGCCGGACTCCTGCCAGGCCCGCGTCTGATCCTCGGCCGCCCGGCGGATCCCGGCCCGGAACTCCTCGTCCTGGACGAGCTCCGCGAGCTCCACCCAGGCGTCGAGCTGCTCCTGCGAGGGGTCCTCCGGCAGCCGGGGCATGCCGTCGCGCATCGAGGCGAGGAAGTCCGGGTCGACGTCCAGGCCCTCGAAGGCACTGTCGATGAATTCATTGATCAGGCGGCGTCGTTCCTGCTCGGACAGGGTGGCGAGCTTGTGCACGAGTTCCATCTCCTCGGGTGTCGACCCGCGCCCGGCCACCGCCCGCAGCACGGCCTGACGCAACCGCAAGGTGCGGATCTGCACGTCCAGGGCCTCGGCGTGGACGGCCGCGACCTCGGAGACGGTGATCTCCCGCTCCAGCACCTGCCGGATGACGGGGAGCCCCACGCCGAGGTCGCGCAGCGTCCGCACGAGGCCGAGGCGCGCGAGCGCGTCGGGGCCGTAGAGGCGGTAGCCCGCGGGTGTGCGGTCGGTCGGCGGCACCACGCCCGTGTCGGACCAGAACCGGATGGTCCTGACCGTCAGCCCGGTCAGCCGGGCCAGTTCCCCGATGGAGTGCAGGGGGTACGCGGTGTCGTCGTCCATGTCCCTCACCTTGGAGCCTCCGGTCGCTGGAGAGTCAACAACGGATTTACCGGCGGCCGAATACGGCACACGCGGCAAATGAGACAAAAAGGGAGAAGTATGCGCGAGACTTGGCCGCGCATCAACCCCCCATCCCCGGGAGTTCCCATGACACCCACCACCAAGACCGCCGCCACCGCGGCCGCGGCCGCCACGCTCCTCGCCGCGGCGGGCGCCGGCGCGGCCACCGCCGACAGCGTCCCGGTCGGCGCCGCGCACGGATCCCCCGGCGTGATCTCGGGCAACGTGATCCAGATCCCGATCTACGTGCCCATCAACCTGTGTTCCCTCAGCCTCAACGTCGTCGGCCTGCTCAACCCGGCCTCCGGCAACGTCTGCATCAGCGACTAGCCCCTCCGGGCCGCGCCCGCACCCGCGCGGCCCGGCTGCCCCCTACGGGACGACCCCGGGCAGGGCCCCGACGCCGCGCGCGCCACGTCTCGTCCGAGTGAACGATGATCGGACCGCAAGCGGAACGGATCCTTTTAGCAGCCCCTCAGGGAAGCGAAAGGACCACCATGGCAACGCCCTCGACGCCCTCAACGCCCGCGACGCCCCGTTCCGCCGAAGGCCTCAACCACCCCCGCATCCAACGGTCGTTACGCAGCGCCAAGCTGCTCATCAGCTGCTTCGCGGGCCTCAGCCTGGGCACCCTGATCGCCGTCGTCCTCCTGCGCGACCACCACGACCTCGTGACCGACGCCGTCTGGGCGCGGGCGAGCATCGTCGTCGCCGCGTCGCTCCTCATGGCCCGGTTCGCCGCCCGGACGGCCCGCGGCCACAGCCCCTCGTACGCCCGGCTGCGCTTCTCCTCGCTCGGCATGACGGTGGCGATCGCCGTCATCGTCGCGCTGCCGGGCGCGTTTCCGGCATGGCTGAAGGTGGAGCAGGCCGTGTGCGGCGTCCTTCTGGCCGGCGTCGTCCTGATCGTCAACAGCAAGCCGATGCGCGCGGTATTCACCGCCCGCGCCCACTAGTCACAGCCCGCACCATTGCCCCACCGGCTCGCCCGGTTCGCCTCCGCGACCTTCGCGCTGAGCGTCGCGCGCGCCGCGCGGGTCGAGCACGTGCACGTGAGCAGGGAGTGCCTCGGCCTGAGGTCGATCCCGTGGGCGGTCGCCCACACGTAGACGCCGCACGTGGCCGACTTCTCCTGCGCGGCCGACGGTACGGCCGGGTCTGCCGGTGCAGCCGGTGCGGCCTGCGCCAGCGCGCCGGGCGCGGCCGGGGCCGCCTGGGTGGCCGGTTCGCGGCCGATCCTCAGCCAGGCGGTGAGGCGGCGGATAGTGTTGCGCATGTCGACGCTCCTATGCGGCGTGGGCCATGCCCCCGGGCCGTTCGCCCGGCCGCGGGGGTCTTCCGACCACCACAGAGTGGCGACACAACAGGGCCGGAACTACCAGCAGTTGCTGATAGCTCCGGCCATCGCCTCGCCGTGCGTCACCTGCCCAGCCAGGCCCCGTAGTTGCTGAACGTCTCGGGCATCCGCCGCTTCGCCGACTCCAGCCCCGCGAACGTCTCGCGCACCGTCGGGTGGTAGCGCGTCTGCTGCGGCGCCACCTTCCGGGCCAGCTGCAGGTTCCTGAAGGCGGCGTCCGTGCGGCCGGTCCACAGCTCGGCCCGGGCGACCTCGGTGTAGTGGTGCGCCCGGCGGGACGGCGGCCAGGCGTCCGGGATCGCCGTCTCCTCGGCTGCGCGCACGGCCTCCGGATACCGGTCCAGTTCGGCGAGGACGCTCACGTGGTGCGCCCCGACGTTGGTCGGCCCGAAGGACAGCCAGTGCACCTTCCCGGCCTCCCCGGTGCGCTCCGCGATCCGCCGTGCCTCGTCCAGGTGGTCCGTGGCGGCGTCCCCGTCCTTGTCCCGGCCCGCGAGCACGGCGGCGCCCAGGTGCAGTTGGCCCGTGACGACGTCGCGCACCCGCCCCGCCTCGGCCTGCGCCAAGGTGGACATGGCGAGCCGTACGAGCCGCTTGCCCGTGCGGTAGTCGCTGGCGCGGAGGTAGGCCAGGGCCCGCAGGTACTGGCGCATCCCGCCGAGAACCGGGTCCGAGGCGCGCTGCGCGGCCCACTCCAGGCGATCCAGGGCGACCGTGCAGAGGTCGAGGAAGCCGAGCTTCGTGGTCACGTCGTACGCCGTCCGGTACGCGCTGGCCAGGACGCGCCAGCTGCGGTCGCCGGGAGAGGCGTGCGCCGCCGTGGTGGCCTCGTGGATCAGCCCGGGCAGGGCGGCGGCGACCTGCTTGATGTTCGTCGCCCGGACCATGGCGCACAGCGCGTCGGCGTGCGCCTCCAGCTCCGCCAAGGGGCGGGGGGTGACGTCCGGGTCGGGCCCGAGGTCGTAGACGTCCAGCGCCTCCCGGATCGGCTGGATCAGCCCGTCCAGCTGGTCCGCCCGCAACTCGTCGAGGTAGGGCTGGCCGGTCAGTTCGGTGACGGGCAGGGACAGCGCACGGGCCAGCGCCCCGATGACCGACGGGCTCGCGGGCAGGGCGCCCTGCTCGACCTTGGTCAGGGTGCTGTAGGAGACATGGGCCAGGTCCGACAGCTCGCGCTGGGTCAGGCGCCGGACCTTACGCGCGCGAGCGATGCGCGCGCCGGTGTGCTCGTCATTGTGCGGGGGCATACGGAGCTCCGTTTCTGACGTGACACGGAAACCGTACTCCTGCCCTACGACAGGCCGGGCCGCGAACGGCCCCCGCTCCGCGGGGCGTTCGTGCGTGGGCGCGGCGAGGCGCGCCACAACCGAACCGTCCAACCCGGCGCGGACGCGCCCACCGTCACCCCGCCGCGGCGTCCAGCGCGTCCGCCCTCCGCCGGAGCTCCGCGGCGATGTCGTCCCAGTCGGGGCCGTGCAGGTAGAGACTGTCCGCGGCCTCCCGCATCAGGTCGGGCTCGTCGGGCCGCTGGAGGAGGACGAGCCGGTAGGCGAGGTTGCGGATCCAGACGGGGAGGTAGCCGTCGACCAGGTGCGGGCTCAGTTCGCGCAGCATCGCGAGCACCTCGTCCGCACCGGCGAAGGTGAGCCGCTCGACGAAGTAGCGCTCGATGTGCTCGCCGTCGCACGCGGGCGCGGGCGCGGGCGCGGGCCGGTGCTCGTCACCGTAGACGCACCGCGCGTACTCGGTCAGGGTCGTGTGCGTCGTGGGCATGGCGCCGAGCCTACGGCGGGGCCGGCGCCCCCTCGCCACCGCCCGGGGCGGCGGGCCGGGGGCGCCGGCCCCGTCTCACTTCTCCGCGATCACCACAGCGGAAGCGACCCCCGCGTCGTGGCTCAGCGAGACGTGCCACGACGTCACCCCGAGCTCCTCCGCCCGCGCCGCGACCGTGCCGCGGACCACCAGCCGCGGCTGGCCGCTGCTCTCCGTGGTCACTTCGGCGTCCGTCCACAGGAGGTTCCCGGGGGCGCCCAGGGCCTTGGCCACGGCCTCCTTCGCGGCGAAGCGGACCGCGAGGGAGGCGATGCCGCGCCGTTCGCCGCTGGGCAGGTGCAGCTCGCCGTCCGCGAAGAGCCGGGCCGCCAGCCCGGGCGTACGCCGCAGGGCGGCTTCGAAGCGGTCGATCGCGGCGACGTCGATGCCGACTCCGACGATCATTCGACGGTCACCGACTTGGCCAGGTTGCGGGGCTGGTCGACCTCGTTGCCGCGGGCCGTGGCGAGTTCGCAGGCGAAGACCTGGAGGGGCACCGTGGCGACCAGCGGCTGCAGCAGCACCGGCGTCTGCGGGATCTCGATGAGGTGGTCGGCGTAGGGCCGCACCGCCTCGTCGCCCCGCTCGGCGATCACGATGGTCCGTGCGCCGCGCGCCCGGATCTCCTGGATGTTCGAGACGATCTTGTCGTGGAGGACGGACCGGCCGCGCGGCGACGGCACGACGACCACGACCGGCAGGTCGCGCTCGATCAGCGCGATGGGCCCGTGCTTGAGCTCGCCCGCCGCGAAGCCCTCCGCGTGCATGTACGCGAGCTCCTTGAGCTTCAGCGCGCCCTCCAGGGCCACGGGGTAGCCCACGTGGCGGCCCAGGAACAGCACGGTGTTCTTGTCGGCCAGGGAGCGGGCCAGTTCGCGGACCGGCTCCATGGTCTCCAGGACCTCCTCCACCTGGCCCGCGATCTGCGACAGCTCGCGGATCACGGAGACGACCTCGTCGCCCCACTTGGTGCCGCGCACCTGGCCCAGGTACAGCGCGACCAGGTAGCAGGCCACCAGCTGGGTCAGGAAGGCCTTGGTCGAGGCGACGGCCACCTCCGGGCCGGCGTGCGTGTACAGGACCGCGTCCGACTCCCGCGGGATGGTCGAGCCGTTGGTGTTGCAGATGGCGAGGACCTTCGCACCCTGCTCCCGCGCGTGCCGCAGGGCCATCAGGGTGTCCATGGTCTCGCCGGACTGGCTGATGGCGATCACCAGCGTCCGCGGGTCCAGGATCGGGTCCCGGTAGCGGAACTCGCTGGCCAGCTCCGTCTCGCAGGGGATGCGGGTCCAGTGCTCGATCGCGTACTTGGCGATCATCCCCGCGTGGTACGCCGTGCCGCACGCCACGATGACGATCTTGTCGGCCTCGCGCAGCACGGACGCCGGGATCCGCACCTCGTCCAGCGACAGCGTCCCCGCGGCGTCGATGCGGCCCAGGAGGGTGTCCGCGACGGCCTTCGGCTGCTCGGCGATCTCCTTGAGCATGAAGTAGTCGTAACCGCCCTTCTCGGCGGCCGAGGCGTCCCAGTCGACGTGGTACGGGCGCACGTCCGCGGGCGCCCCGTCGAAGCCGGTGACGGTCACGCCGTCGCGGCGCAGCTCCACGACCTGGTCCTGGCCGAGCTCGACGGCCTCGCGGGTGTGGGCGATGAAGGCGGCGACGTCGGAGGCGAGGAAGGACTCGCCGTCGCCGAGGCCGACCACGAGCGGGGAGTTGCGGCGCGCGCCGACCACCACGTCCGGCTCGTCCGCGTGCACCGCGACCAGCGTGAACGCGCCCTCCAGCCGGCGGCAGACCTGGCGCATCGACTCGGCCAGGTCGCCGCAGGAGGAGAAGGACTCGGACAGCAGGTGAGCGACGACCTCGGTGTCGGTGTCCGACGCGAGGCCGTGGCCGCGCTCGGTCAGTTCGGCCCGCAGCTCGGCGAAGTTCTCGATGATGCCGTTGTGGACGACGGCGACGCGGCCCGGGTTGTCCAGGTGGGGGTGGGCGTTGGCGTCGTTGGGCGCGCCGTGCGTGGCCCAGCGCGTGTGGCCGATGCCGGTCGGGCCGGACGGCAGCGGCCGGTCGGACAGCTCCTTCTCCAGGTTGGCGAGCTTGCCCGCCTTCTTCGCGGCGGCGAGACCGCCGTCGGCCAGCACCGCGACCCCGGCCGAGTCATAGCCGCGGTACTCCAGCCGCCGCAGCCCCGCCAATACGACATCGAGGGCGGACTGCCCTCCCACATAGCCAACGATTCCGCACATGCGGAGCAGGGTACGGCGCGGGCGGCCCCGCTCGTGGCGGCAACGGCACAACCGCCGGGCCGGGCACCGGATCGGCGGGGCGCCCGGCGGGACGTCCGGCGGGCGTTCGGCGGCGCGTCCGGCGGGGCATCCGGCGGGGCATCCGGCGGGGCATCCGGCGGAGGGTCAGCAGCCCCGTTCGATCCTGTCGATGGCGTCCTGCACCATCTCCAGGTACTCGACCTCCTCGCAGCGCGGCTTGCTGCCGAGCTCGTAGCGGTCGAGGCAGTCGTCGAGGTCCTGGGTGAGGTCCTCGTCGGGCAGGTCGTCGGCCAGCTCGGCGCAGACGCGGGCGGCGAAGTCCTCCCGGCCGGCCTCGGCGGATCTCCGGCGCAGGTTTCTGAGAGCGAACACAGACAACACGGGCATCCCTACGTGATGCGGCCGCGTGGTGGGGGGGCGTGCGCGTGCGGCCCGCGAGCGGAACGTAATGGCTGACCGGTCAGTAGGTACAGAGGTCGGTGAAAGTTCACCCACCGTTGCGGCCCGTTACCCGCCGTACGAGTCACCCAAATCCCACGAGAACACCCGTTCCCGCCACCCGGAAGTGAGCGCCGGGCGCGACCCGCGCACAATGGGCCCGTGCCGACCACCACAGACCAGCCGCCGCAGCGCCGCCGCGCGGACTCGTCCCCGTACGTGGACCTGACCCGCGCCGAGTGGAGCGCCCTGCGGGAGAACACCCCGCTGCCGCTGACAGCCGACGAGGTCGAGCGGCTGCGCGGCCTCGGGGACGTCATCGACCTGGACGAGGTGCGGGAGGTCTACCTGCCCCTGTCCCGGCTGCTGCACCTGTACGTCGAGGCCACCAGTCAGCTGCGGGGCACGCTGAACACCTTCCTGGGCGACGTGGGCGACGGGCACGGCTCCCAGCCCGGCACGCCCTTCGTCATCGGTGTCGCGGGCAGCGTGGCGGTCGGCAAGTCGACCACCGCGCGCCTCCTGCAGGCGCTGCTGGCCCGCTGGCCCGAGCACCCGCGGGTGGAGCTGGTCACCACGGACGGCTTCCTGCTGCCCAACGCCGAGCTGCAGAGCCGCGGCCTGATGTCGCGGAAAGGTTTCCCCGAGTCCTACGACCGGCGCGCCCTGACCCGCTTCGTCGCCGATGTGAAGGCGGGCAAGGACGAGGTCTCGGCCCCCGTCTACTCCCACCTGATCTACGACATCGTGCCCGGCGAGAAGCTGACCGTGCACCGCCCCGACATCCTGATCATCGAGGGCCTCAACGTCCTCCAGCCGGCCCTGCCCGGCAAGGACGGCCGCACCCGCGTCGGACTCGCCGACTTCTTCGACTTCAGCCTCTACGTGGACGCGCGCGCCGAGGACATCGAGCGCTGGTACTACGAGCGCTTCAAGAAGCTACGCGCGACGGCCTTCACCGACCCCGACTCCTACTTCCGGCGCTACACCCAGGTCTCCGAGGAGGAGGCCCTGGACTACGCGCGCCGCAACTGGCGCACCATCAACAAGCCCAACCTGCTGGAGAACGTGGCCCCCACCCGCGGCCGGTCGAACCTGATCCTGCGCAAGGGGCCGGACCACAAGGTGCAGCGGCTGTCCCTGCGCAAGCTCTGAGGACTGCGCAAGCTCTGAGGACTGCACAAGCTCCGAGGACCTGGGCAAAGCCCTGAGGCCTGCACAAGCCCTGAGAAACAGTCACGCCTGCCCGCCCGGAAGCGATTCCGGGCGGGCAGGCGTGTCAGGGCCTGACGCGGAGGACCTAGCCCAGGGCGGACTTCACCGCGTCCGCGAGGCGCTGGGCCACGGTGCGGGCCTGCTCGATGTCGGCGGCCTCCACCATCACGCGCACGAGCGGCTCCGTGCCGGACGGGCGCAGCAGCACGCGGCCGGTGGAGCCCAGCTGCGCCTCGGCGTCGGCGACGGCCGCGGCGAGCTCCTCGGAGGAGTTCACCCGGGTCTTGTCGACGTCGCGGACGTTGATGAGGATCTGCGGCAGGCGCTCCATGACGGCGGCCAGATCCGCGAGGGAACGGCCCGTGGCGGCGACGCGGGCGGCCAGCATCAGGCCGGTCAGGGTGCCGTCGCCGGTCGTGGCGTGGTCGAGGACGATGACGTGCCCGGACTGCTCGCCGCCGAGGGCGAAGCCGTGGGCCTTCATCTCCTCCAGGACGTAGCGGTCGCCGACGGCCGTCTGGACCATCTCGACGCCCTCGCGCTCCATGGCCAGCTTGAAGCCCAGGTTGGACATGACGGTCGCCACGACGGTGTTCTTGCGCAGCGAGCCCGCCTCGCGCATGGCGAGGGCCAGGACGGCGAGGATCTGGTCGCCGTCGACCTCGTTGCCCTTGTGGTCCACGGCCAGGCAGCGGTCGGCGTCGCCGTCGTGCGCCACGCCCAGGTCCGCGCCGTGCTCGACGACGGCGGCACGCAGCTTGTCCAGGTGGGTGGAGCCGCACTCGTGGTTGATGTTGAGGCCGTCGGGCTCGGTGCCGATCGTGATGACCTCGGCACCGGCGCGGGCGAAGGCCTCCGGGGAGACGCGGGCCGCGGCGCCGTGGGCGCCGTCGATGACGACCTTCAGGCCGTCCATGCGGTTGGGGAGGACGCCGATCAGGTGGGCGACGTAGTTGTCGAAGCCCTGGTCGTACTCGCGGACGCGGCCGACGCCGGCACCGGTGGGACGGTCCCAGGGCTCGCCGGAGGCGTGCGCCCGGTAGGTCTGCTCGATGCGGTCCTCCAGCTCGTCGGCGAGCTTGTGGCCGCCGCGCGCGAAGAACTTGATGCCGTTGTCGGGCATGGCGTTGTGGCTCGCGGAGAGCATCACGCCGAGGTCGGCGCCGAGGGCGCCCGTCAGATAGGCGACGGCGGGCGTGGGCAGCACGCCCACCCGCAGCACGTCGACGCCGGCGCTGGCCAGGCCGGCCACGACGGCGGCCTCCAGGAACTCCCCGGACGCGCGCGGGTCACGGCCCACGACGGCCACCGGGCGGTGGCCCTCGAACGTCCCCGCCTCGGCGAGCACGTGCGCCGCGGCGACCGACAGGCCGAGTGCGAGCTCGGCCGTCAGATCGGCGTTGGCGACGCCGCGCACACCGTCCGTACCGAAGAGTCGTCCCACTGGTGTCCTCCGAAAAACGCGCGGATACGGGGCCTGCCTGTGAACGGGCCCCGCAAACAAAAGTGTCGGGTCCGGAACCGGAACGTTGACTTCAGGTATACGCCGATACGTCCCGGGTGACCGATAGCCGAAACGCCCCGGCGGGCACGGAGTGTGCCGCCGGGGCGTTCGAGCAGAGCAGCGAAGCCGCGTGATTAGCGCTTGCTGTACTGCGGGGCCTTGCGGGCCTTCTTGAGACCGGCCTTCTTGCGCTCGACCGCACGGTCGTCGCGGCTCAGGAAGCCGGCCTTCTTCAGCGGGCCGCGGTTGTTGTCCACGTCCGCCTCGTTCAGCGCGCGGGCCACGCCGAGGCGCAGGGCGCCGGCCTGGCCGGAGACGCCGCCACCCGAGATGCGGGCGATGACGTCGTAGCGGTCGTCAAGCTCGAGCACCTTGAAGGGCTCGTTGACTTCCTGCTGGTGCACCTTGTTGGGGAAGTAGTCCTCAAGGGTGCGACCGTTGATCTTCCACTTGCCGGAGCCCGGAACGATCCGGACACGGGCAATGGCGTTCTTGCGACGGCCCAGGCCGGCGGCCGGCTGCGGGTCGCCGAAGCGGGACGCGAGGGACTCGGAGGTGTACTCCGACTCAACGACCTCGGTCTCGGTGGTGTACTCCTCGACGCCCTCGACCGGCATCTCGGCAGTGGTCTCAGCCACGATTCTCCTCAGACTTTCTGGTTCGGCGGTGGCCGGGACTTAGCCCTGCTTGACCTGGGTGATCTCGAACGGCTGCGGCTGCTGGGCGGCGTGCGGGTGCTCGGCGCCGGAGTAGACCTTCAGCTTCGAGAGCATCTGACGGCCGAGGGAGTTCTTGGGCAGCATGCCCTTGATCGCCTTCTCGACGGCCTTCTCGGGGTTCTTGTCGAGCAGCTCGTCGTAACGGACGGAGCGCAGACCACCCGGGAAGCCAGAGTGGCGGTACGCCATCTTCTGGGTCTTCTTGTTGCCGGACAGGTGAACCTTGTCGGCGTTGATGATGACGACGAAGTCACCCATGTCCATGTGCGGGGCGTACACAGGCTTGTGCTTGCCGCGCAGCAGGGAGGCGGCCTGAGAGGCCAGACGGCCCAGGACGACGTCCTGCGCGTCGATGATGTGCCACTGGCGCTGGACATCGCCGGGCTTGGGGCTGAACGTACGCACGGTCGTAGCCTTCGCTTCTTCAGTGAGTGGGTCCTGACACGGCCCGCCTGAGGCGGCTGCCGGCGAGGGACGCACTCCGGGGACGCAACCCGGGTGCGGGCCGCTGGCGGCCACTCTGGTGGGCAAGCGTAAGGGCCCCTCGCGTGAGAACGACCAAGCCAATACGCATAACGAACTCGTAGAGTACCGGGCGCCCACCGGCGGGGTCAAAACACATGGTCTCACCGGCGCGCAGGCCCGGCCACCCGCACCGGCCCCGCGGGCCTCGTCCTCAAGCGCCGGACGGGCTGATTCTCATGGGCGGGCTCAGCGATATCTCAGCCCGTCCGGCGTTTGAGGACACCGCCGCAGGCGGTCACCTGCTCCGCTCCACTCGCCCCTCGTCCCACACCGGCTCCGGAACCTCGCGGACCCGCCCGTCCGCCCCGAAGACGAGAAAGCGGTCGAAGGAGCGGGCGAACCAGCGGTCGTGTGTGACGCAGAGCACCGTTCCCTCATACGCCTCCAGACCCTCCTGGAGGGCCTCCGCGCTCTCCAGGTCCAGGTTGTCCGTGGGCTCGTCCAGGAGCAGGGCCGTCGTCCCCGCCAGCTCCAGCAGCAGGATCTGGAAGCGGGCCTGCTGGCCGCCCGAGAGCCTCTCGAAGAGCTGGTCCCCCTGCTTCTCCAGCTCGTACCGCCGCAAGGCGGACATCGCCCCGCCGCGGTCCTTGGCGTGCTCCGTCCACAGGATGTCGACGAGCGTGCGCCCCAGCAGCTCCGGGTGGGCGTGGGTCTGCGCGAAGTGCCCCGGCACGACGCGGGCGCCCAGCTTCCACTCGCCCGTGTGCGCCACGGGATTCTCGGAGTCCCCGGCCAGGAGCCGCAGGAAGTGCGACTTGCCGGAGCCGTTCGAGCCCAGGATCGCGACCCGCTCGCCGTAGAAGACCTCCAGGCCGAACGGCTTCATCAGGCCGGTCAGCTCCAGGTCCACGCAGGTCAGGGCGCGCACGCCGGTGCGGCCGCCGCGCAGCCGCATCCGGATGTCCTGCTCGCGGGGCGGCTCCGGCGGCGGGCCCGCCTCCTCGAACTTCCGCAGCCGGGTCTGCGCCGCGGCGTACCGCGAGGCCATCTCGTGGCTGACGGCGGCCGCCTGCCGCAGCGTGATCACCAGCTTCTTCAGCTGGGCGTGCTTCTCGTCCCAGCGCCGCCGCAGCTCCTCGAAGCGGGCGAAGCGCTCCTTGCGGGCCTCGTGGTACGTGGCGAAGCCGCCGCCGTGCACCCAGACGTCGCTGCCCGCCGGGCCCGGCTCGACGCTGATGATCTTCTCGGCGGAGCGGGCCAGCAGCTCGCGGTCGTGGGAGACGAAGAGGACCGTCTTCTTCGTCTCGCGCAGCTTCTCCTCCAGCCAGCGCTTGCCGGGGACGTCCAGATAGTTGTCCGGCTCGTCCAGGAGCAGGACCTCGTCCGTGCCGCGCAGCAGGGACTCCAGGACGAGCCGCTTCTGCTCGCCGCCGGAGAGCGTGCGCACCTGGCGCCACTGCGCCTTCTCGTACGGGACGCCGAGCGCGGCCGTGGTGCACATGTCCCACACGGTCTCGGCCTCGTAGCCGCGGGCCTCGGCCCAGTCGGAGAGGGCCTGCGCGTAGGCCATCTGCGCGGCCTCGTCGTCCCGCTCCATGATGGCGAGCTCGGCGGCGTCCACCGCCCGCGCCGCCTCGCGGATGCGCGGCTGGGCGACGGAGACCAGCAGGTCGCGGACCGTGCGGTCGTCCCGGACCGAGCCCACGAACTGCGGCATCACGCCGAGGCCGCCGCTGACGGAGACCGTGCCGCCGTGCGGCTGCAGCTCGCCGGCGATCAGGCGCAGCAGCGTGGTCTTGCCGGCGCCGTTGGCACCGACGAGGGCGACCGCGGCGCCTTCGCCCACGCGGAAGGAGACATCGCCGAGGAGCACCCTCCCGTCCGGGAGGTAGTACTCCAGATGTGCCGCTTCCACGTGTCCCATGGGCGGGATTCTCCCTGCTCGCCGAGGGGGCGACCAACCCGTTTTCGCGGTTTACGATGCACGCCATGAGTTTTGGGCAGGCAGGGCCGTACGGGCCCCCGGGGGATCCGCAGCAGCCGCACCAGCAGCCGGGTCCGCCCTCGGGGCCGCCGTCAGGGCCGCCGCCGGGCTCGCAGCCGATGCCGCCGGCCGGGCAGTTCGGTCCGCCGCCGGACCTGTCGCCGCAGCCGCAGCCGCAGGGGCCCGGGGCGCAGCAGCAGCCGGCGCAGCAGGCGGTGCCACAGCCGGTCCCGCAGCCGGCGCCGCAGCATCCCGTGCCGCCCGCACCGCCCGCGCCGTGGGCCTCCGCCCCCGGCCAGGCCTCGCAGACGCCCGACTGGGACGCCCTCGCCGACACCACCGCGGCCCGCGGCCGGCGCCGCAAGTGGCTGCTGGTCGGCGGCGGCGCGCTGGCCACGGTCGCCGTCGCCGGCACCGTGGCGGCCCTCGTCGTCGGTTCGCACAAGGGCGGCAAGTCCGCCTCCGACCTGCCGTCGGCGCAGAAGCTGCCGAGCTCCTCCGGCTCGCCCGAGCCGTCGTTCTCGCAGGTCGCGCCGCCGCCTCCGCCCAACCCGCGCGACTTCATAGCCAGCGCGGAGAAGGACAAGGCGCCGCTCAGCACGAAGACGCTCTTCCCGCACAGCAAGCCCTCCCTCGACAAGCGCAAGTACGACCGCGTCGACACGGCCACGACCGAGGACTGCGCCTCGGCGACGCAGGGCGGGCTCGGCTCCGTCCTCGCCGACAACGGCTGCCGGAAGGTGATGCGGGCGACGTACAAGCGGGACGGAGTGGCGGTGACGGTCGGCGTGGCCGTCTTCGACACCAAGGCCGCGGCCGACAAGGCCAAGGAGCAGTCCACGGGGAACATCGCCTCGCTCCCGGGCGACGGCCCCTCCTTCTGCCGGGCCACGGCCTGCCGCCTGACCGCCAACGCGGAGGGGCGCTACGCCTACTTCACCGTGGCCGGCTACCTGAACGGCAAGGCCGTCCCCGACGACGACAAGGACGCCCTCCAGGCGGGCCGCGACGTGGCGGGCTACACCTTCCGCCGCATCATGGCCCGGGCCAACTCCCAGGCAGCGGCGTCGGTGGCCTCCGCCACCCCGTCCGCGGCCCCCAAGAAGCAGGCGTAGGCGGGGGCCGGGCCGGGCGCAGCGCCACTCCCTGCCGTCAGGCAGGAAAACCCGCCGCACCGGCGCCCAGCCCCCACCGCGCAGCCCGGCGGCGCCGAACCGCCCGAGGCCGTACGGCACCGCCGGACACCACCATCGTGGCTGCCCGCCGCCGCGGCGGATACGAGGACGCGGGACGGCGTGCGTCACCCGCCGTCCCCCTCCCCCGCCTCCCCGCCTTCCCCCACCGCCATCGGTGAGGACGGCGGCGGGACCGTGGGGGCCTTTTGTTCGGCTCGGGAGAGTTTGGCGATCTGGGCGTCGACGAGTTCCGGGGGGATTTCGACGTCCTCGGGGTCGGACAGGCTCGTGGCGAAGAACATCGCGAGCGTGGCGCCCGAGCGCACGACCGTGATCAGGCTCGGCGCCCGCTCCGCCGCGTTCTCCAGCCGGTAGGCCACCGCCTCGTCCCCCAGCCGGGGCGCCGTGAGCGTGCGGACCGCCCGGAACTCCTGGGGTTCGCCCTCCCCGGTGCGCATGCGGAAGCCGCCCGCGCAGCCGGCCGCCGCGGACCGCAGCCCGTCGAGGGTGGAGACGGCGCCGTCGCCGCGGTAGGTGGAGACGCGGATCATCCCCATGAGGCCCTGGAAGTCGAGGTCCTCGCCGGCCTTGGCGAAGGTGTTGACGACGGACGCGGCCGGCGCGGGCCGGGGCCGGGAGCCGAGGGCCTCGACGAGGGGCCGGCAGGAGGCGTCGTCGGCGACGGGCCGACCACCGCCCGCGGCCCAGCTGCTCGCGCGTTCGATCTGGAAGCCGGGGACCTCGCGCGGCCCCAGCTCGACGTGCCTGAGCTGGGCGGAGCTGAGTATCCGCACGGCACCGCGCGTGTCCTTGGCCTCGCCGCGGCCGCCGCCGCGTCCGCCTCCTCCGCCGGAGCCGCCGTTGCCGTCGAGCCCGCCGTCGCCGCCAGGGCCGCCGCATCCCGCCGTCAGCCCGAGGGCCACGACCGCGGAGACCGCCACCATCGCCTTCACAGGGCCCAGCCTCCCAGCGCCCGCGGGGTCCGTCCCCGCGCCACGCCCGGCCACCCGGTTACCCTCTGGACTTCCGTTCGACGGGCCGCTTGACGGAAGCGGCGCGGCTGCCCCTACAGTTCGCTCGCCCGAACAAACGGGCGGACCCGGCACGCGCACGGAGAGGGGGCCCACACTCATGAAGATCGCCTTCCTGATCCACAACGCCTACGGCATCGGCGGCACGATCCGCGCCACCGGCAACCTCGCGAGCGCCCTCGCCGCCCGCCACGACGTCGAGATCATCTCCGTCCACCGCGGCGCGGACGCCCCGAAGCTCCCCGCCGACCGCCGCACGGCACCCGCACCCGCCGCGGCATCGCGCTCGTCCCGCCCGGGGACGCCGCCCACGACGCGCACCGCCTGGAACTGCGCCCCGGCCCCTCGGAACCGCCCGTCCCGCTCGGCCGTCTCACGGGCGACGGCGTGGACCGCAAGCGCACCGACGTGCACCCCGCGCGCGACCTGGAACACCCGGTGCGGGGTACCGTCGCCGTGCGCCCCGTCTTCGACCCGGAGAACGATCTCACCCTTGACGTAAGCGACGTGACTCAAGCCACAATGTAGCCTCGACAAGCAACCGAAATCCCTCCCAACGGTCTTAACCGACGGATCGGACCGGACCGCAGAAGCATCCGGCCGACAGGGGAGACCCGTACACCCAGGCCAGGGGGAAGGACGGACGCGCCGCCCGTAACGCCGCGCACACACCGCCATGAAGATCTCTTTCCTTTTGCAGAACGCCTACGGCATCGGCGGCACGATCCGCTCCACCTTCAACGTCGCCAGTGCGCTCGCCGCCCGGCACGACGTGGAGATCGTGTCCATCCACAGGACCGGTGGCACACCCAAGCTCCCCCTGCACCGCAAGGTGAAGCTGGTCCACCTGATCGACACCCGCGCCGAGACCGGCGCCGACCGGGACAACCCGCTCCTGGAGCAGGACAGCGCCCACATCCCGCCCGTCGAGGCCAAGGGCGCGCACTTCAGCGCCCTGACCGACAAGCGCGTCGCCGAGCACCTCGCCCGCACCGACGCCGACGTCGTCATCGCCACCCGCCCCGGCCTGGTCATGTACCTGGCCGAATTCGGGCAGGACCGCTATCTGCGGATCGGCCAGGAGCACCGGATCTACGGCACCCACGAGCCGAACATCCGCGCCGCCCAGGACCGCGCCATCCCGCACCTCGACGCCCACACCGCCGTCTCCGAGGCCGACGCCGCGACCCACCGCGAGCAGTTCCCGGGCGTCAAGACCAAGCTCGTCGCGCTGCCCAACGGCGTCCCCGCCTCCGAGGTCGAGCACTCCGACGGCAACGCCAAGCTCGTCGTCGCCGCCGGCCGCCTCATCCCCGTCAAGCGCTACGACCTCCTGGTCAAGGCCTGGGTCACCGTCGCCGCCGCCCGCCCCGACTGGAAGCTGCGCATCTACGGCCGCGGCCCCCAGCAGGCGAAGCTGCGCGAGCAGATCGACCAGCTCGGCCTCACCGAGCACATCACCCTCATGGGCCCCCACTCCCCCATCGAGACCGAGTGGGCCAAGGGCTCGATCGCCGCCGTGACCTCCCGCGAGGAGTCCTTCGGCATGACGATCGTGGAGGCCATGAACTGCGGCGTCCCCGTCGTCGCCACCGACTGCCCGCACGGCCCCGGCGAGATCATCAAGGACGGCCACGACGGCCTCCTCGTCACCAACCTCGACAGCGACGCCATCGCCAAGGGCCTCCTCAAGCTCATCGAGGACGACGAGCTGCGCCACGCCATGGGCAAGGCCGCCCGCATCTCCGCCGAGCGCTACCACCCGGACGCCATCGCCCGCCGCTACGAGGAGCTCATCGAGAGCCTCGGCGGGGCCCGCGACAGCTCCACCCCGGCAGCGGCCCCCGCCGCGGGCTCCGGCACCGCCGAGCGCAAGCCCGCGCCCGTCCCGCTGACGAAGATGCTGCGCCGCACCGCCGGCAAGATCCTCCGCCCGCTGCGCCGCGGCGTCGCCAAGCCCTCCACCCCGCCGGTGAAGGCAGCGATCAAGGAGATCGTCCGCAAGCCGCTGCGCTGCACCGCCTCCTGCCGCGTCGACGCCGACGGCAACATCCTCGTCTCCGTCGACCGCAAGGGCCTCTCCGGCGAGAAGCTCTCGCTGACGGTCACCCGCCGCAAGGAGGGCAAGCCCGTCGCCGTGCCCCTGAAGGCACCGGCCGGCCCGAAGGACCCGTACACCGCCGTCCTCGACCGCAAGCAGCTGCGCCTGGGCGAGGGCCGCTGGGACCTCCACGTCGTCCGCGGCGACGACGGCGCCCGCCGCCGCGTCGTCTCCCACCTCGCCGAGGGCCGCGGCCTGGTCGAGCTGGAGCCGCTGCCCGGCGCGCCCTTCACCTGGTGGGTGCCCTACCCGACGGTCGACGGCTTCCTCGCCCTGCGCGCCTGGAACCGCCCCGTCCACGCCGAGGCCCGCCTCGTCCGCCAGGACGAGACCGCCCTCACCGTCGAAGGCACCCTGCACGGCGCCGAGTTCGCCGACGGCGCCGAGCCGGTCCTCGTCGCCACGCCCCGCGCGGACACGGCCGACCGGGTCACCGCGCAGGTCACCGCCGTCGACAGCACGGCCTTCCGGGTGACCGTCCCCTACGCCGAGCTGCGGCACGCCCGCGGCACCGGCGAGGAGAACACCGTCTGGGACCTGGCCCTGCGCCTGACCCCGGACGGCGAGCCGGTCAAGGTGGCCCGTCTCGTCGGCGACATCGTCGACCGCAACAAGACGGACCTGTACCCGAAGGTCGACGGCATCAAGCCGTACTTCACGGTCAACAGCGACCTGGCGGTCAGCTGCCCCGCGTAAACCCCGAAACGCAGGTGGGGCCCGGCGAAAACCGGGCCCCACCTGCGTTTCGTCAGCAGCAACCCGCGCCGGGCAGCGTCCTCTTGTTCCGCGCCGCGATGTTCCGCGCCGCGAGCTCGGAGTCGGCCGGATACCCGACCTCCTCCAGCGTGAGCCCGTGCGGACGCACCACGTGCACGGCCGAATCGCGCACCCGCGCCGCCAGCACCTTGCCCGGCCAGTCCACCGGCCGGTGCCCGTCACCCACGAACAGCAGCGCACCCACCAGCGACCGCACCATGTTGTGGCAGAACGCGTCCGCCCGCACGGTCGCCGTGATGACGCCGGAGGCGTCCCGCTCCCAACTCAGCTGCTGCAGCGTCCGGATGGTCGTCGCACCCTCGCGCCGCTTGCAGTAGGCGGCGAAGTCGTGCTCGCCGATCAGCGCCTTCGAGGCCGCGTTCATGGCGTCGACGTCCAACGGCCAGTCGTGCCACAGCACATGACCGCGCAGCAGCGGATCGACCCCGCCGTGATGGTCCGTCACCCGGTAGGCGTAGCGCCGCCAGATCGCGGAGAAGCGCGCGTTGAATCCGGCCGGCGCCTCGGCGACCTTCCACACCCGCACGTCGTGCGACAGCCGGCCGGCCAGCCGGCGCAGCAGCTTCTCCTCGTGCTCGGCCCACACCTCGGCCGGCAGGTCGACGTGCGCGACCTGGCCCCGGGCGTGCACTCCGGAGTCGGTACGACCGGCGACCGTCAGCTCGTACGTCTCCTTGGACCGGGTCACGGTCCGGATCGCGGCCTCCAGCTCACCCTGCACCGTGCGCTGGCCCTCGCGCTGCTTGGCCCAGCCGGAGAAGTCCTTGCCGTCGTACGAAAGGTCCAGCCGCACCCGTACGTAACCGGGTGCCACCTCGTCACTCACCAGGGGTTCCTCTCAGAAATGCGGGACGGGCCCGCCCCCGGAAAGGGGCGGGCCCGTCACTGACACGCATCAGCGTTGTCAGGCGTCCTTCGACTCCTCGGCCGGAGCCTCGGCGGCAGCCTCGGACTCCTTGACCGCACGCTTGGTGGCGGCCTCGGCCTCGGCGACGGTCGCCTTCTTGGCGATCTCGCCCTCGACCAGCTCGATCACGGCCATGGGCGCGTTGTCGCCACGGCGGTTACCGATCTTGGTGATACGGGTGTAGCCACCCGGACGCTCGGCGAAGCGCGGAGCGATCTCGGTGAAGAGCACGTGCACGATGCCCTTGTCCGTGATCGTCTGCAGCACCTGGCGACGGTTGTGGATGTCGCCCTTCTTCGCCTTGGTGATCAGGCGCTCGGCGACCGGACGCAGGCGGCGGGCCTTGGCCTCGGTCGTCGTGATGCGGCCGTGCTCGAAGAGCGACTTGGCGAGGTTCGCCAGCATCAGCTTCTCGTGCGCGGCACCGCCGCCCAGACGGGCACCCTTGGTGGGACGCGGCATGGTGTTTCTCCTAGGTGTCTGCCCCGGCCGTATCAGGTACCGGGGTCAGTATCCGAGCGGGCGGTCGCCCGTCGGAGACCCGCGCCCCCGAAGGGGCGCGGGGAACTGCGCGATCAGCCGAAACCGATCCGCAGCCAAGATCGAGCCGTCAGGCCCGAGCTCTTAGTACTGCTCGGTCTCGACGAAACCGGCGTCCGCGTCGTCGTCCGCGCCGAAGGCGTCCGCGGCAGCGGTCGGGTCGAATCCGGGCGGGCTGTCCTTGAGGGCCAGGCCCATGCCGGCCAGCTTCGCCTTGACCTCGTCGATCGACTTCGCACCGAAGTTGCGGATGTCGAGCAGGTCGGCCTCGGAGCGGGCGACGAGCTCACCCACGGAGTGGATGCCCTCGCGCTTGAGGCAGTTGTACGAGCGGACCGTGAGCTCGAGCTCCTCGATCGGCAGCGCGAGGTCGGCGGCCAGGGCGGCGTCCGTCGGGGACGGGCCCATGTCGATGCCCTCGGCGTCGATGTTGAGCTCGCGGGCCAGACCGAACAGCTCGACCAGGGTCTTACCGGCGGACGCCATGGCGTCGCGCGGGCGCATGGCCTGCTTGGTCTCGACGTCGACGATCAGCTTGTCGAAGTCGGTGCGCTGCTCGACTCGGGTCGCCTCGACCTTGTAGGTGACCTTGAGGACCGGCGAGTAGATGGAGTCGACCGGGATGCGGCCGATCTCCTGGCCCACCTGCTTGTTCTGGACGGCGGAGACGTAGCCGCGACCGCGCTCGACGGTCAGCTCCATCTCCAGCTTGCCCTTGGCGTTCAGGGTCGCCAGAACCAGGTCGGGGTTGTGCACCTCGACACCGGCCGGCGGGGCGATGTCGGCGGCGGTGACCAGACCCGGGCCCTGCTTGCGCAGGTACATCACGACCGGCTCGTCGTGCTCCGAGGAGACGACCAGCTGCTTGATGTTCAGGATGAGGTCGGTGACGTCCTCCTTGACGCCCGGCACGGTGGTGAACTCGTGCAGGACACCGTCGATGCGGATGGACGTGACCGCCGCACCCGGGATCGAGGAGAGGAGCGTACGGCGCAGGGAGTTGCCGAGGGTGTAGCCGAAGCCCGGCTCCAGCGGCTCGATCACGAACCGGGAGCGGAACTCGTCGACGACCTCTTCGGTCAGCGAGGGGCGCTGAGCGATCAGCATGCGATGAATCCTTCAGTCATGGACACCCACTATTTGATGTCCCGAGGTATTACAAGGGTACGGGCGGCACGGCCCCCCGGAAGGGAAGCCGTACCGCCCAGACCCTCAAGGCAGCAGCCGAAGCCGCGCAGCGTCAGACGCGGCGACGCTTCGGGGGGCGGCAGCCGTTGTGCGGGGTCGGGGTGACGTCCTGGATGGAGCCGACCTCGAGACCGGTCGCCTGGAGCGAACGGATGGCGGTCTCACGACCGGAACCCGGGCCCTTGACGAAGACGTCGACCTTGCGCATGCCGTGCTCCTGCGCACGACGCGCGGCGGACTCGGCGGCCATCTGCGCGGCGAACGGGGTGGACTTGCGCGAGCCCTTGAAGCCGACGTGGCCGGCGGAGGCCCAGGAGATCACGTTGCCGGTCGGGTCCGTGATGGACACGATCGTGTTGTTGAACGTGCTCTTGATGTGCGCGTGGCCGTGAGCGACGTTCTTCTTTTCCTTGCGGCGCACCTTCTTGGCAGCGCCCTGACGACCCTTGGGGGGCATGTCTTACTCCTGATGGAGGGAGGTGGTCGGTCCTACAGCGAAGACCGCTGGAATGCGGCCGACCCGGGGGTTGCCCCCCGGAGCACCGCAGCGTCCGCTGTGGACTACTTCTTGCCCGGCTTCTTCTTGCCGGCGATGGCGCGACGCGGGCCCTTGCGGGTACGAGCGTTCGTGCTGGTGCGCTGACCGTGGACCGGCAGGCCACGACGGTGACGCAGACCCTGGTAGCAGCCGATCTCGACCTTGCGGCGGATGTCGGCCTGGATCTCGCGACGGAGGTCACCCTCGGTCTTGAGGTTGGCGTCCACGTACTCGCGGATCTTGACCAGGTCCTCTTCGGGAAGGTCACGAACGCGGGTGTTCGGGTTCACACCGGTGGCGGCGAGGGTCGCCTGCGACTGGGTGCGGCCGATACCGAAGACGTAGGTGAGTGCAACCTCCACGCGCTTGTCGCGCGGGATGTCAACACCGGAAACGCGTGCCATTCAATGGCTCCAGATGTTCTCGGGGGTCTGACACAGAACCGATCCCGGCCGCCGTACTAGGTACGTTCCGGGTCCCCGGCCCCCGCCGGAGGTGTCGCCAGTGATCACTGGACGGGTTCTGCGTATGTACGTTTTTTGCTCGCGTCGCGCGAAGAAACTGCGAAGTGCAGGTTCTGCGTCAGCCCTGGCGCTGCTTGTGGCGCAGGTTGTCGCAGATGACCATGACCCGGCCGTGGCGGCGGATCACCTTGCACTTGTCGCAGATCTTCTTGACGCTCGGCTTGACCTTCATGGGTGTGAGGTTCTCCGGGTCAGTGCCGTCGCCCCGTACGAGCGGGACGGCGACAAGATCTACTTGTAGCGGTAGACGATCCGGCCACGCGTCAGGTCGTAGGGAGAGAGCTCCACGACGACCCGGTCATCCGGAAGGATGCGGATGTAGTGCATCCGCATCTTGCCGCTGATGTGCGCGAGGACCTTGTGACCGTTCTGGAGCTCCACCTTGAACATTGCGTTCGGCAGAGACTCGATCACGGTGCCCTCGATCTCGATGGCACCTTGCTTCTTGGCCACGCTTCGCCTTTCGAATCGGCTACCTTGATCAACTCTAGTGCTGCACGGTCCACCGCAAAGAAATTACAAGCGGGCATGCGGATACACGAGAGCCGACGCGTCAGTCTACGTCAGGGCAACCCGAAAGACTAATCCAGGGGTGACTGCCCAGCCGCAGTGATCCTTATGCGACGCCTCAGGCCAGCGGGTCCGGGGCCGCCGTCACCCCGTACTCCGCCAGCTTCGCCTTGCCGCCGTCGACCGCCGTCAGCACCAGCGGCCCTTCCTCCGTCAGGGCGACGGAGTGCTCCCAGTGGGAGGACCAGGACATGTCGTCCGTGAGGACCGTCCAGTCGTCCTCCAGGACGTGCGTACGGGCCGTGCCGAGGCTCACCATGGGCTCGATGGCGATGCAGAAGCCCGGGACGAGCTTGGGGCCCTTGCCGCGCTTGCGGGAGACGTAGTTCAGCAGGTGCGGGTCCATGTGCATCTCGGAGCCGATGCCGTGGCCGCCGTAGTCCTCGATGATCCCGTACTTCCCGGAGGCCGGGCGGGGCTGGCGGCGGATGTAGCCCTCGATGGCCCGGGAGATGTCCACCAGGCGGTTGCCGTTCTTCACGGCGGCGATGCCGGCCCACATGGACTCCTCGGTCACCCGGGAGAGCTCCAGCAGCTCCGGAGCGTGTCCGGTGCCCACGAAGGCCGTGAAGGCCGCGTCACCGTGCCAGCCGTCGATGATGGCGCCGGCGTCGATGGAGATGATGTCGCCGTCCTTGAGGACGGTCTTCGTGTCCGGGATGCCATGGACGACGACCTCGTTCACCGAGGTGCAGATGGTGGCGGGGAAGCCGCCGTACCCGAGGAAGTTCGACTTCGCGCCGTGCTCGGCGATCACCTTGCGGGCGACGTCGTCCAGGTCCTTGGTCGTGGCACCGGGGACGGCCGCCTCCCGGGTGGCCGCGTGCACGGCGGCGACGACCAGGCCGGCCTCGCGCATCTTCGCGATCTGCTCGGCGGTCTTGATCTCGACCATGGGATGCCTTCCTGGGTCTTACGGTCCAAATGCTCAAACAAACACTACGGCCGCGGTGCCCCGAAGGGCACCGCGGCCGTAGTACGTGCCATGTCAGGCGGCTTCGCGCTCCAGCGCGGCCATCGCCCGCTCCGTCACCTCGGCGACCTTGCCGAGGGCCGGGATCGTCACCACGAGGCCCTGGGCCTTGTAGTAGTCGATGATCGGCTCGGTCTCCGTGTGGTAGACCTCCAGCCGCTTGCGGACGGTCTCCTCGCGGTCGTCCTCGCGCTGGTACAGCTCACCGCCGCACGTGTCGCACACACCCTCGGCCTTCGGGGGGTTGTAGATCACGTGGAAGATGTGGCTGCTGTCCTTGCGGCACATCCGGCGACCGGCGATCCGCTTGACGACCTCGTCCTCCGGGACCTCCAGGTCCAGGACGGCGTCCAGCTTGAGGCCGCCGGCCTTGAGGATGGCGTCCAGCGCCTCGGCCTGGGCCAGGTTGCGCGGGAAGCCGTCGAGCAGGAAGCCGCCGGCGGCGTCCTCCTGGTCCATGCGGTCCTTGGCCATGCCGATGGTGACCTCGTCCGGCACGAGCTGGCCGGCCCGCATGTACTCCTGGGCCTTCTGGCCCAGGGGCGTGCCCTGGCTGATGTTCGCCCGGAAAAGGTCGCCCGTCGAGATGTGCGGGATCGCGAGGTTCTTGGCGAGGTACGCGGCCTGCGTACCCTTGCCGGCGCCGGGCGGCCCGACGAGGACGATTCGCATCAGCGGAGGAACCCTTCGTAGTTGCGCTGCTGAAGCTGGCTCTCGATCTGCTTCACAGTCTCCAGACCGACACCCACGATGATCAGGATGCTGGTTCCCCCGAACGGGAAGTTCTGGTTCGCGTTGAGTGTGACCAGTGCCACCGTGGGCACCAGGGCGATCAGGCCCAGGTAGAGAGAGCCCGGCCACGTGATGCGGTTCAGCACGTAGCTCAGGTACTCCGCGGTGGGACGACCCGCCCGGATGCCCGGGATGAACCCACCATACTTCTTCATGTTGTCGGCAACTTCTTCGGGGTTGAAGGAGATGGCGACGTAGAAGAAGGCGAAGAAAACGATCAGCAGGAAGTAGGTGGCCATGTAGATCGGGTGGTCACCCTTGACCAGGTTGGCGTTGATCCAGTTCGCCCAGCCCGCCTTGGAGCCGGTGAACTGCACGAGCAGCGCCGGAATGTAGAGCAGCGACGAGGCGAAGATGACGGGGATCACGCCCGCCTGGTTCACCTTGAGCGGGATGTAGGTGGACGTACCGCCGTAGGAACGGCGGCCGATCATGCGCTTGGCGTACTGCACGGGGATCCGGCGCTGGGCCTGCTCGACGAAGACGACGAGCGCGACCATCGCGAGACCGCACAGGATGACCAGGGAGAACTCCAGCCAACCGCCCATCAGGCTGCCCTGGAGCTTGATCGCCCAGAGGGAGCTCGGGAAACCGGCGGCGATGGAGGTGAACATCAGGATCGACATGCCGTTGCCGATGCCGCGGTCGGTGATGAGCTCACCGAGCCACATGATCAGCGCGGTACCGGCGGTCATGGTGATGACCATGACGACGGTGGTGAAGATCGACTGGTTGGGAACGATCTGGTTCCCGACGGTGCAGCCCCCGAACAAGGCACCGCTGCGGGCCGTGGCGACCAGGCCGGTGCCCTGAAGGATCGCAAGAGCCACGGTCAGATAGCGCGTGTACTGCGTGATCTTCGCCTGTCCCGACTGCCCCTCCTTCTTGAGGGCTTCCAGCCGTGGAATGACGACGGTCAGGAGCTGCAGGATGATGCTCGCCGTGATGTACGGCATGATCCCGAGCGCAAAGATCGTGATCTGCAGCAGCGCGCCACCACTGAACATGTTCACGAGGCCGAAGAGGCCCTGACCGCTCTTGGTCTGGTCCATGCACATCTGGACATTGCGGTAGTCGACTCCCGGCACCGGTACGTGCGCACCGAGTCGGAAGAGCACCATGATGCCCAGCGTGAACAGCAGCTTCTTGCGCAGGTCGGGCGTCTTGAACGCCCGGGCGAACGCGGTGAGCACGGTGCCTCCTGCGCCTCTCACGTTGCCACGCGAGAGGTGACGGTCTTGAGGATCGACGAATACTTATCAGTCAAAATCCGCGCGGGCACAGGCCGCGCGGAGGTTAACAGTGCACGCCACCTTACCGGCGACCGTGCCCCCCTTGGAACGACCAACCGGGGATGCCCCTTTTGGGACATCCCCGGTTGTCAGTTCAACGAGCTCAGACGAGCTCGGTGACGCTGCCGCCGGCAGCGACAATCTTCTCCTTGGCGGAGCCGGAGACGGCGTCAACCGAAACCTGCAGCGCCACGGAGATCTCGCCCTGGCCCAGGACCTTGACGAGCTGGTTCTTGCGAACCGCACCCTTGGCGACCAGGTCGGCCACCGTGACCTCGCCACCCTGCGGGTAGAGCGCGGCCAGCTTGTCCAGGTTCACGACCTGGAACTCGGTGCGGAACGGGTTCTTGAAGCCCTTGAGCTTCGGCAGGCGCATGTGGAGGGGCATCTGCCCACCCTCGAAGCGCTGCGGAACCTGGTAACGGGCCTTGGTGCCCTTGGTACCACGACCTGCGGTCTTACCCTTGGACGCCTCACCACGACCCACACGGGTCTTGGCGGTCTTGGCGCCCGGGGCAGGACGGAGGTTGTGGACCTTCAGCGGGTTCTGCTCCGCCATGTCAGTCGACCTCCTCAACCGTCACGAGGTGGCGGACGGTCTGCACCATGCCGCGGATCTCGGGACGGTCCTCCTTGACAACCACGTCGTTGATCTTCTTGAGACCAAGCGAACGCAGGGTGTCGCGGTGGTTCTGCTTGCTACCGATGTAGGACTTGACCTGCGTGACCTTGAGGCGAGCCATTACGCACCCGCCCCTGCACGCGCCCGCAGCAGAGCGGCGGGAGCCACGTCCTCCAGCGGCAGGCCACGACGGGCGGCGATCTCCTCGGGACGGGAGAGTCCCTGGAGGGCCGTCACCGTGGCGTGCACGATGTTGATCGGGTTCGAAGAACCGAGCGACTTCGACAGGATGTCGTGAACGCCGGCGCACTCGAGCACGGCACGCACCGGGCCACCGGCGATAACACCGGTACCGGGGGAAGCCGGCTTGAGCAGGACGACGCCCGCGGCCTTCTCGCCCTGGATCGGGTGCGGGATGGTGCCCTGGATACGGGGGACCTTGAAGAAGTTCTTCTTGGCCTCTTCCACGCCCTTGGCGATGGCAGCCGGAACTTCCTTGGCCTTGCCGTAACCGACACCCACGGTGCCGTCACCGTCACCCACCACGACGAGCGCGGTGAAGCTGAAGCGACGACCACCCTTGACAACCTTGGCGACGCGGTTGATCGCGACTACGCGCTCAACGTACGCGGTCTTCTCGGCGGCAGCGCCACCGTCGCGACCCTTCCGGTCCCGCCGCTCGCCGCCACCGGCACCGCTTCCGCGGCGCTGGGGTCCAGCCATTGGATTTACCTCTCTCTGTTACGTCCGCTAGCTCCGGAACCGGGGCTTAGAACTTCAGCCCGGCTTCGCGGGCGGCGTCCGCCAGAGCGGCAATGCGCCCGGCGTACTGGTTGCCACCGCGGTCGAACACGACGGCCTCGACGCCGGCGGCCTTGGCGCGCTCGGCGACCAGGGCGCCCACCTTCGTGGCCTGGGCGCTCTTGTCGCCCTCGCCACCGCGGATCGACGCGTCCAGGTGGGACGCCGACGCCAGGGTGTGACCCTTGATGTCGTCGATCACCTGGGCGGTGATGCCACGGTTCGAACGCGTCACGACCAGGCGCGGACGCTCGGCCGTACCCGACATGTTCTTGCGGATGCGGATGTGGCGGCGCTGCTTGGCGGCGCGCTTGTAAGCATCGCCCTTGGCGATCTTCACACCGTATGCCATGGCTTACTTACCAGCCTTTCCGACCTTGCGGCGGATGACCTCGCCCGCGTACTTCACGCCCTTGGCCTTGTAGGGGTCGGGCTTGCGAAGCTTGCGGATGTTGGCGGCAACCTCGCCGACCTTCTGCTTGTCGATGCCCTCGACGCTGAGCTTGGTGGGGGACTCGACCTTGAAGGTGATGCCCTCGGGGGCCTCGATCAGAATCGGGTGGCTGTAGCCCAGAGAGAACTCCAGGTTGGAGCCCTTCGCCTGGACGCGGTAACCGACACCGCTGATCTCAAGAGCCTTGCTGTAGCCCGCGGTCACGCCGGTGATCATGTTCGCCACCAGCGTGCGGGACAGGCCGTGCAGGGCCTTGTTCTGACGCTCGTCGTTCGGACGCGAGACGACAAGGGTGCCGTCCTCGGCCTTAGCGATCTCGATGGGCGCGGCAACGGCGTGCGTGAGGGAACCCTTGGGGCCCTTCACGTGCACCGTACGGCCATCGATGGTGACGTCCACACCAGCGGGAACCTGGATGGGCAGCCGTCCAATACGCGACATTGGCTATTCCTCCGTTCCCTGGTTACCAGACGTAGGCGAGGACTTCCCCACCCACGCCCTTCTTGCTGGCCTGCTGGCCGGTCAGGAGACCGTGGGACGTGGAGATGATCGCCACGCCCAGGCCGCCGAGGACCTTCGGCAGGTTGGTGGACTTTGCGTAGACACGCAGGCCCGGCTTCGAGATGCGCTTGATCCCGGCGATCGAGCGCTCGCGGTTCGGACCGAACTTCAGGTCGATGACGAGGCTCTTGCCGACCTCGGCGTCCTCGACCTTCCAGCCGGCGATGTAGCCCTCCTGCTGCAGGATTTCGGCGATGTGCGCCTTGATCTTGCTGTGGGGCATGGCCACGGAGTCGTGGTAAGCCGAGTTCGCGTTCCGCAGACGGGTCAGCATGTCTGCGATCGGATCGGTCATGGTCATGTTTGGCCTTCGGCCTCTCTCGCCGTGGTTTCCTATCTGCGCCATCCCTCTCCCCGAACAGGGTCGGGGCGGGTGCGGCGCGGGGACCTACGGCGTAGTAAGACGGTCATGGGCGGCGGGCACCCAACCCTTCAACTCTACGCGAGTGAAGGATCGGGCCCCACCGTCCTTGATGCTTACCGAGAGTCCTGGTCAACCCAAGTGGGTTGTTACCAGGAGCTCTTGGTCACGCCCGGCAGCTCGCCACGGTGAGCCATCTCACGAAGGCACACGCGGCAGAGGCCGAACTTGCGGTACACGGAGTGCGGGCGGCCGCAGCGCTGGCAGCGGGTGTACGCGCGCACACCGAACTTCGGCTTGCGAGCAGCCTTGGCAATAAGAGACTTCTTCGCCATCTCGCTTACGCCTCCTTGAACGGGAAGCCGAGGTGACGAAGGAGGGCGCGGCCCTCGTCGTCGTTGGTCGCCGTGGTCACCACGGTGATGTCCATACCCCGGACGCGGTCGATCTTGTCCTGGTCGATCTCGTGGAACATGACCTGCTCCGTGAGACCGAAGGTGTAGTTGCCCCGACCATCGAACTGCTTCGGGGACAGACCACGGAAGTCGCGGATGCGCGGCAGCGCGAGCGACAGGGTGCGGTCCAGGAACTCCCACATGCGGTCACCACGGAGGGTGACGTGGGCGCCGATCGGCTGGCCCTCACGCAGCTTGAACTGCGCGATGGACTTGCGAGCCTTGGTGACGGCGGGCTTCTGGCCCGTGATCGTGGTGAGGTCGCGGATGGCGCCCTCGATCAGCTTGGAGTCGCGGGCGGCGTCGCCCACACCCATGTTGACCACGATCTTGGTGAGGCCGGGAACCTGCATGACGTTCTCGTACGAGAACTCCTCACGCAGCTTGCCGACGATCTCTTCGCGGTAGCGCAGCTTGAGACGCGGCGCGTTGGTGGTGGCAGTCATCAGATGTCCTCACCGGTGCGCTTGGCAACGCGGATCTTGTTGCCGTTGTCGTCGAAGCGGTAACCGACGCGGGTGACGACCTTCTTGCCGTCCTTCTCCACGATGAGCTGAACGTTGCTCACGTGGATCGGGGCCTCGGTCGTGACAATGCCACCGGTCTTGGAACCACGGGCGGTCTGGCCGGCCTTGGTGTGCTTCTTGACCCGGTTGACACCCTCGACGAGAACACGGTCCTCAGCCGGGAAGGCCTGAATGACCTTGCCCTGCTTGCCCTTGTCCTTACCGGTGATGACCTGGACCAGGTCGCCCTTCTTGATCTTCATCGGTTACAGCACCTCCGGCGCGAGCGAGACGATCTTCATGAACTTCTTCTCGCGCAGCTCTCGGCCCACGGGGCCGAAGATACGGGTGCCGCGGGGGTCACCGTCGTTCTTGAGAACGACAGCGGCGTTCTCGTCGAAACGGATGTACGAGCCATCCGGACGGCGGCGCTCCTTGACGGTGCGAACGATGACGGCCTTGACGACGTCACCCTTCTTCACGTTGCCACCGGGGATCGCGTCCTTGACGGTGGCGACGATGACGTCACCGATGCCCGCGTAGCGGCGACCCGAACCACCGAGAACACGGATGCAAAGGATCTCCTTGGCACCAGTGTTGTCGGCGACCCGAAGTCGCGACTCCTGCTGGATCACGTCTATCTCCTGATCGTCTGCCGGTTCCCGGCAGGGGCTCCGAGGAGCCCCTGCCGAGCCTGGCGGAACTTATCTGAGGGAAAACCCCTCAGAAATTACTTGGCCTTCTCGAGGATCTCGACGACGCGCCAGCGCTTCGAGGCGGACAGCGGACGCGTCTCCATCAGGAGGACGCGGTCGCCGACGCCGGCAGCGTTCTGCTCGTCGTGCGCCTTGAGCTTGTTCGTACGGCGGATGACCTTGCCGTACAGCGCGTGCTTGACGCGGTCCTCGACGGCGACGACGACGGTCTTGTCCATCTTGTCGCTGACGACGAGACCCTCACGGGTCTTGCGGAAACCGCGGTCGTTCGTCTCAGTCACATTCTTCTCGCTCATCAGGCGCTCTCCACCGTCTCGATGCCCAGCTCACGCTCGCGCATCAGGGTGTAGATCCGGGCGATGTCCTTACGGACGGACTTGAGCCGACCGTGGTTCTCAAGCTGCCCGGTCGCCGCCTGGAAGCGGAGGTTGAACAGCTCTTCCTTGGCCTCACGGAGCTTCGCGACGAGGTCCTCGTCGTTGAGCTCGCGCAGCTCGGTCGCCTTGATACCAGCGGCCATCACGACTCACCTGCCTCGCGCCGAACAATGCGGCACTTCATCGGAAGCTTGTGCGCGGCGCGGGTCAGCGCCTCACGAGCAACCTTTTCGTTCGGGAAGGACAGCTCGAACATCACCCGACCGGGCTTGACGTTCGCGATCCACCACTCCGGAGAACCCTTACCGGAACCCATGCGGGTCTCGGCCGGCTTCTTGGTCAGCGGACGGTCCGGGTAGATGTTGATCCACACCTTGCCGCCACGCTTGATGTGACGCGTCATGGCGATACGAGCGGACTCGATCTGACGGTTCGTCACGTAGGCCGGGGTCAGGGCCTGGATGCCGTACTCACCGAAGGCGAGCTCGGTGCCACCCTTGGCCATGCCGTTCCGCTTGGGGTGGTGCTGCTTGCGGTGCTTGACCCTGCGAGGGATCAGCATGTCGGTCAGGCCTCCGTTCCGGTGGACTCAGCCGGAGCAGCGGCAGCGGCCTCGGCCTTGGGGGCCTCGGCAGCGGCGTTCTGCTGCGGCTTGCGGCCGCGGCCGCCACGCTCGCCGCCACGGCCACCACGGGCCGGGCGCTCGCCGGCACCACGGGACGGGCGGTTGCCCGCACGCGCCGCGGCGTTCTCGGCGCGGACCTCGGCGATGTTCTTGACGTCGCCCTTGTAGATCCAGACCTTCACGCCGATGCGGCCGAAGGTGGTCTTGGCCTCGAAGAAGCCGTAGTCGACGTTCGCGCGGAGCGTGTGCAGGGGCACACGGCCCTCGCGGTAGAACTCCGAGCGGGACATCTCGGCGCCGCCGAGACGGCCACCGCACTGGATCTTGATGCCCTTGGCGCCGGCCTTCATCGTCGACTGCATGCTCTTACGCATGGCGCGACGGAAGGAGACGCGGGAGGACAGCTGCTCGGCGACGGCCTGGGCCACCAGCTGAGCGTCGACCTCGGGGTTCTTGACCTCGAGGATGTTCAGCTGGACCTGCTTGCCGGTCAGCTTCTCCAGCTCACCGCGGATGCGGTCGGCCTCGGCGCCGCGGCGGCCGATGACGATGCCCGGGCGAGCGGTGTGGATGTCAACGCGGACGCGGTCGCGGGTGCGCTCGATCTCAACCTTCGAGATACCGGCGCGCTCCATGCCCTTCGTCATCATGCGACGAATGGCAACGTCTTCCTTGACGTAGTCCTTGTACAGCTTGTCGGCGTACCAACGGGACTTGAAGTCCGTGGTGATGCCGAGCCGGAACCCGTGCGGGTTAACCTTCTGGCCCATTACCGGGTTCCTTCCTTGCTGCTGACGACCACGGTGATGTGGCTGGTCCGCTTGCGGATCCGGTAGGCACGGCCCTGGGCACGCGGACGGAACCGCTTCAGGGTCGGGCCCTCGTCCACGAACGCCTCGCTGATGTACAGCGACGAAGCGTCCGTGTGGTCGTAGTTGTGCGCGGCGTTGGCAATGGCGCTGTCCAGCACCTTGCCCACCGGCACGCTCGCGGCCTGCGGGGCGAAACGCAGGACCGCCTGAGCCTCCGTGGCGTCCATGCCACGGATGAGGTCCACCACGCGGCGGGCCTTCATGGGCGTGACGCGGATGTACCGCGCCTGGGCCCTGGCTTCCATGGTTGTCCCTTCGGTGTCAGTCATAGTCGTTCGCACCCCGCTTAGCGGCGCTTCGACTTGCGGTCGTCCTTGACGTGGCCGCGGAAGGTGCGGGTCGGCGAGAACTCGCCGAGCTTGTGGCCGACCATCGACTCGGTGACGAACACCGGGACGTGCGTCTTGCCGTTGTGCACCGCGAGCGTGTGGCCGAGCATGGCCGGCACGATCATGGAGCGACGGGACCAGGTCTTGATGACGTTCTTGGTACCAGCCTCGTTCTGAGCGTCCACCTTCTTGATGAGGTGTCCGTCGACGAAGGGTCCCTTCTTGAGACTACGCGGCATCTAAACCCGCTCCTAGCGCTTCTTGTTCGTCTTGCGGCGGCGGACGATGTACTTGTTGCTCGCCTTCTTGGGAGAACGAGTACGACCCTCCTTCTGACCCCACGGGGAGACCGGGTGGCGACCACCGGAGGTCTTGCCCTCACCACCACCGTGCGGGTGGTCAACCGGGTTCATCGCGACACCGCGGACGGTCGGGCGAACGCCCTTCCAGCGCATACGGCCGGCCTTGCCCCAGTTGATGTTCGACTGCTCGGCGTTGCCGACCTCGCCGACCGTGGCGCGGCAGCGGACGTCGACCAGGCGGACCTCGCCGGACGGCATACGCAGGTGGGCGTACTGGCCCTCCTTCGCCAGCAGCTGCACGGAGGAACCGGCAGAGCGGGCGAACTTGGCGCCACCACCGGGACGGAGCTCGATCGCGTGGATCGTGGTACCGACCGGGATGTTGCGGAGCGGGAGGTTGTTGCCCGGCTTGATGTCGGCGCCGGGGCCGTTCTCAATCCGGTCGCCCTGGTTCAGCTTGGCCGGGGCGATGATGTAGCGCTTCTCGCCGTCTGCGTAGTGCAGGAGCGCGATGCGCGCGGTGCGGTTCGGGTCGTACTCGATGTGAGCGACCTTGGCCGGCACGCCGTCCTTGTCGTGACGACGGAAGTCGATCACACGGTAGGCGCGCTTGTGGCCACCGCCCTGGTGACGGACGGTCACACGACCGGTGTTGTTACGGCCGCCCTTGCTGTGCAGGGGGCGGACCAGCGACTTCTCCGGCGTGGACCGCGTGATCTCGACAAAGTCGGCGACGCTGGAGCCACGACGGCCCGGGGTCGTCGGCTTGTACTTGCGGATACCCATTTCTCAGTCCTCGTCCGATTCCGGACGATCCAGACCGCCCTTAGGCGGTCGGACCGCCGAAGATGTCGATACGGTCGCCCTCGGCGAGGGTCACGATGGCGCGCTTGGTGTTGGCACGCTTGCCGAAACCGGTCTTGGTGCGCTTGCGCTTACCCTGACGGTTGATCGTGTTGACCCCGGTGACCTTGACCGAGAAGACCGCCTCGACGGCCTGCTTGATCTGGGTCTTGTTGGCGCGCGGGTCGACGATGAACGTGTACTTGTTCTCGTCCAGCAGCGCGTAGCTCTTCTCGGAGACGACCGGCTTGACCAGGAGGTCGCGCGGGTCCGAGAACGTCTTGCTGGTGACGACGGCCTCAGTCATCAGGCCTCGCTCCCTTCGGTCTCAACGGCCTTGGGGCCAGACACGAAGGACTCGAAGGCGGCCTGGGTGAAGACCACGTCGTCGGAGACGAGCACGTCGTACGTGTTCAGCTGGCCCGGCTCCAGGATGTGAACCTGGGGCAGGTTGCGGGCGGACAGCCACGCGGCCTCGTTGGCGCGCTCGACGACCAGGAGCAGGTTCTTCCGCTCGCTGATCTTGCCGAACAGGCTCTTCGCGGCCTTGGTGGACGCCGCACCCTCGACCACGTCGGAGACGACGTGGATGCGGGAGTGACGCGCGCGGTCCGAGAGGGCACCGCGCAGGGCGGCGGCCTTCATCTTCTTCGGGGTGCGCTGCGAGTAGTCACGCGGCACGGGACCGTGCACGACGCCACCACCGGCGAACTGCGGCGCGCGGGTCGAACCCTGACGGGCGCGACCGGTGCCCTTCTGGCGGTACGGCTTCTTGCCACCGCCGCGGACCTCGCCACGGGTCTTGGTCTTGTGCGTGCCCTGACGGGCAGCGGCCAGCTGCGCGACGACGACCTGGTGGATCAGCGGAACGCTGACCTTCGCGTCGAAGATCTCCGCGGGGAGCTCGACGGTCCCGGCCTTGTCGCCTGCCGGCGAAAGGATGTCAATGGTGCTCATCGTTACCTCAGGCCCCCTTGGCCGCGGTACGGACCAGGACGAGGCCGCCGTTCGGACCAGGAACCGCGCCCTTGATCAGGAGCAGGCCCTTCTCCGCGTCAACGGCGTGGACGGTCAGGTTCTGGGTGGTGACCCGCTCGTTGCCCATGCGGCCCGCCATGCGGAGGCCCTTGAACACACGGCCCGGGGTGGCGCAGCCACCGATGGAACCGGGGGAGCGGTGCTTGCGCTGGGTGCCGTGCCCGGCGCCGAGGCCACGGAAGTTGTGACGCTTCATGACACCGGCGAAGCCCTTGCCCTTGCTCTTGCCGGTGACGTCAACCTTGACGCCCGACTCGAACACGGCGGCGGTGATCTCCTGGCCGAGCGTGTACTCGCTGGCGTCAGCGGTACGCAGCTCCACCAGGTGGCGGCGCGGGGTGACGTCGGCCTTGGCGAAGTGACCCTTGAGGGGCTTGTTCACCTTGCGCGGGTCGATCTCGCCGAAGGCGATCTGGACCGACTCGTAGCCGTCGCTGTCGTTGGTGCGGACCTGGGTGACGACGCAGGGCCCGGCCTTGACGACGGTCACCGGGACAACCCGGTTGTTCTCGTCCCAGACCTGGGTCATGCCGAGCTTCTCGCCCAGGACGCCCTTAATGTTCTTAGCCATCTCGCGCGTCACCTCAGAGCTTGATCTCGATGTCGACGCCCGCCGGCAGGTCGAGACGCATCAGCGAGTCAACCGTCTTCGGCGTGGGGTCGAGGATGTCGATGAGGCGCTTGTGCGTGCGCATCTCGAAGTGCTCGCGCGAGTCCTTGTACTTGTGCGGCGACTTGATGACGCAGTACACGTTCTTCTCAGTGGGCAGCGGCACCGGGCCCGCGACCGACGCACCAGTGCGCGTCACCGTCTCGACGATCTTCTTCGCCGAGGAGTCGATGACCTCGTGGTCGTAGGCCTTGAGCCGGATGCGGATCTTCTGTCCCGCCATGGCTACTCAGTAGTCCTGTCTCTCGTAACGCTCTGGGACTCGGCCGGCTGCGCCCGGAATCGCTTCCGAACGCGGTCCTTCCCCGCTCCACCTCCGACCCACGCGGTCGGGCGTGTCGCGCCCCTTCCAGCAGATTTCCCTAAGGAAATTCCCTGATGAAGGGGGTTGTGGGGGAAAGACACCCACCGAGTGCCTGGCTGGGGCCCCGCTGACACTTCCCGGAAGATTCCCGTACTTCCGCCTCTACACCTTTCGATGTAAAGCATGAGGCGACGAGTACTGCGGGACTCGCTTCCAGTCCTCCCGGCGGGAGGCGCGCAGCATCGGCACTCAACCGAGCAACCTGAACAGTGTGCCATACGTGCCCGAAGAGGCGCCAATCCTGGCCGAAGACGGTACCCCGACCGGCTCAGTTGTCAAACCACCTCGCCGACATACGGGACACTATGGCTCTTACACCTCGACCGCCGCTCGGGTCCCCCGGGTCACCCGCCTCACGCCCGCCGGACGCTGGGAAATCCGCACTTTGCCGGGGTTTGCCGCGGCCCCGGGCAACCGCCGCGCTCCCCCCGTCGTCCCCTATCACGCCGGGGAAGCAGGGGACCGCGTGCCGCACAACGGGACGGAGTCATGTAGTTGAACATCTCACAGCACATGGTGATATCCCGCCGGACCGCGCTCGCCGGCCTGGCCGCCGCCACGGCGGCCGTCGCGGCGGGGTGCAGCGGAGGGGGCGGCAAGAAGCCCAAGGCCTCCCCCAGCCCCATAAGAGCTGTGGACCCCAGCGCCACCCAGTCCTTCACCAACACCGGAAACTCGCTGTTGCTGCAGGTCATGGCGCACCCCGACGACGACCTGTACTTCATGAGCCCCGACGCCGAGCACATCGTGCGGGCCGGGGTCCCCGTCGTCTCGGTCTACGTCACGGCCGGCGAGGCCGTCGGGCAGAACTGGATCGAGGGCATGCCCAAGACCAGGCCCGACAAGGCGGCCTACTCCTCCGCGCGCCACCAGGGCCTGCGCCAGGCGTACGCCGAGATGATCGGCCTGGACCGGTTCACGGCCTGGCGGAAGTCCGTCCTGGACCTGGGCGGCGGCGTCACGGCCGAGACGAACGAGCTCACCAACGGCCGGCGCAAGGCCCAGCTGATCTTCCTCAACATCGCCATGCTCTCGGCCGGCGAGATGCGGCTGCCCCTGCTGTGGGAGCGGCCCGAGGGCGAGATGCAGTCGCTCGTCGCCACCGGCTCGCCGTGCACCTCCTCCAGCACCTACCGGCACGGCACGCTGGTGGACGCCCTCGCCGCGATCATGGACCGGTTCCGGCCCACCGTGGTGCACACCATGGACCCGGACCCCGACTACCAGGTCCACGACGCCACCCACCCCAAGGACAACGACTACGGGGCCTGCTCCGACCACCGCGACCACACCCCGACCGCGCTCTTCACCTGGAAGGCGCTCTCCCAGTGGGTGGCCGACACCACCAAGCGCGAGGGCCACCCGCCCCGCTTCGTGACCACGTCCTTCCGCGGCTACTACAACCAGCGCTGGCCGCACAACCTGCCGCCCGAGGTCATAGAGCAGAAGCACCGCCTGGTCGAGGCGTACGGCGGCGACCCCGGGTGGGAGTGCGGCAACCCCGCCGGCTGCGGCGACTACGGCCAGGGCGGCGACCGCCCGATGACCAACCGCAAGGGCTGGATCCGCTCCACCCACTACCGCTACCAGGGCGCCGCCACCGCGCTGGGCACCGACCGGGCCGGCCGCCTGGAGGCCTTCGGCGTGCTGGGCACCCAGGCCGTGCGCTGGCAGGAGACCTCCCCCGGCAGCGGCCGCTGGAGCGAGCCGCAGAACCTCGGCGGCGGGCCCCTAGCGCCCGTCCTCGCGGCCGTGCAGGACTCCCAGGGGCGCCGGCTGCTGTTCGCCCTGCGGTTCTCCGCCCTCACCGGGCAGGGCCGCCCCGACACCCGCGAGATCGTCGTCCTGGAGCAGCGCTCCCCCGGCGGCCCCTTCAAGGCCTGGACCGGCCTCGGCAACCCCGAGCAGCGCCCCGACCGCGGCCGCCGCGTGGGCGTGCCGGCCGCCGTCGCCGCCCCCGACGGACGCGTCCACCTCTTCGTCCGCAACGCGGGCAAGGGCGTCTCCGGCCGGGTGCGGGAGGCCGACGGCACCTGGGGGAAGTGGCAGAGCCTGCACGGGCAGGAGATCCAGGATGGGCTCACCGCCGTCCTGGACGGGGAGCAGCGCGTCCACGTCTTCGGCACCGGCCGCGACACCGTCCACCACTGGACGCAGGACGAGCCCGGCAAGCCGGTCCGCTACGCGCCCCTGAAGGGCCTGCCGCAGCCGGGCGGGCTCCCCGGAGCGGCGCTGGGCCCCGAGGGCGCCCTGGCCCTGGTCTACCGCTCCCCCGCCGCCGTCGAGCCGGTGGTGCACACCTTCACGCCGGGCTCCGAGGAGATGCGCTCCGCCGAGCTGCAGAACTTCGCGGGCTACGGGCCGCTCTCCGCGCACACCCTGGCCGTCCGGGGCGGGCAGGACGCGGTGATGGTGCTCGGACGGGCGGTGAACGGCGAGATACAGCTCATCGACGGCTCCGGCGACTCCGAGCCCGTGCGCTCCGACGCCAGGCTCGTGCCCGTGGGGACCTCCGCGATGACCACGGACGCCGGCCACCAGCTGTGCGTGGCCGGGATGAGCCCGGACGCGCGGCCGTGGATCTGGCGCCCGGAGCTCCCGCACACCTGACGCGGCCGTACGGCGTTCACCCGTACAGCTGATTCCGACCGTTGATCGCGTCCGTCGATCGCGTCCGTACGGGCGTATGCGAGAAGGCCCCGCACATCCGAGGATGTGCGGGGCCTTCTCAGACCTTCAAGTAAGAGGACTTACTTGTTGATCTTGGTGACCTGGCCGGCGCCGACGGTGCGGCCGCCCTCACGGATGGTGAAGCGCAGGCCCTCCTCCATCGCGACGGGCTGGATCAGGGAGACGGACATCTCGGCGTTGTCGCCGGGCATGACCATCTCGGTGCCCTCGGCGAGGGTCACAACACCGGTCACGTCAGTCGTACGGAAGTAGAACTGCGGACGGTAGTTGTTGAAGAACGGGGTGTGACGGCCACCCTCGTCCTTCGACAGGATGTAGGCCGTGGCCTCGAACTCGGTGTGCGGGGTGACCGAACCCGGCTTGATGATGCACTGGCCGCGCTCGACGTCCTCGCGCTTGATGCCACGGAGGAGCAGACCGACGTTCTCACCGGCCTGGCCCTCGTCGAGCAGCTTGCGGAACATCTCGATGCCGGTGACCGTGGTGGTGGTCTTCTCGGTCTTGATGCCGATGATGTCGACGGTCTCGTTGACCTTGAGGACACCACGCTCGATACGACCGGTGACGACGGTGCCACGACCGGTGATCGTGAAGACGTCCTCGATCGGCATCAGGAACGGCTTGTCGACGTCACGCTCGGGCTGCGGGATGTTCTCGTCGACAGCCTTCATCAGGCCGAGGAGCTTCTCGCCCCACTCCTTGTCGCCCTCGAGCGCCTTGAGCGCCGAGACCTGGACGACCGGAGCGTTGTCGCCGTCGAACTCGTACTCGTTGAGGAGCTCACGGACCTCGAGCTCGACGAGCTCCAGGATCTCCTCGTCGTCCACCATGTCGGCCTTGTTCAGGGCGACAACGATGTACGGAACGCCGGACTGGCGGGCCAGGAGCACGTGCTCCTTGGTCTGCGGCATCGGACCGTCGGTCGCGGCGACCACGAGGATCGCGCCGTCCATCTGGGCGGCACCGGTGATCATGTTCTTGATGTAGTCCGCGTGACCCGGGCAGTCAACGTGGGCGTAGTGACGCGACTCGGTCTGGTACTCGACGTGCGCGATCGAGATGGTGATACCGCGCTGACGCTCCTCCGGGGCCTTGTCGATCTCGTCGAAAGGCGTGAAGGGGTTCAGGTCCGGGTACGCGTCGTGCAGCACCTTGGTGATCGCCGCGGTAAGAGTGGTCTTACCGTGGTCGACGTGACCGATGGTGCCGATGTTGACGTGCGGCTTAGTCCGCTCGAACTTCGCCTTCGCCACTGGGGTCCTCCTGGGGAGTGGTTCTGTACGCCTGGATTGGGTCGGCGCCAGGGATCTTTGCTGGGGTGCCGTCCGCCGGGGCACACCGCCATGGTTTGCGGTGGTATGCCCCGACAGTCGGTGTCAAGCCTAAAGCGTGAGCTTCGTCTGTGGAGACGGAGCTGATTACTCGCCCTTGGCCTTCGCGATGATCTCCTCGGCGACGTTCCGCGGAACCTCGGCGTAGGAGTCGAACTGCATCGAGTAGCTTGCGCGACCCGAAGTCTTGCTGCGGAGGTCTCCGACGTAGCCGAACATCTCCGACAGCGGAACCAGGCCCTTGACGAGCTTGGCGCCGTGACGGTCCTCCATGGCCTGGATCTGGCCACGACGGGAGTTGATGTCACCGATGACATCACCCATGTAGTCCTCGGGGGTGGTGACCTCGACGGACATCATCGGCTCGAGCAGAGCCGGGGACGCCTTGCGAGCACCCTCCTTGAACGCCATGGAACCGGCGATCTTGAACGCGAGCTCCGAGGAGTCGACGTCGTGGAAGGCACCGTCGAGCAGCGTCACCTTGACGCCGGTCAGCGGGTAGCCGGCCAGAACACCGAACTCCATGGCCTCCTGGCAACCGGCGTCCACGGACGGGATGTACTCCCGCGGGATGCGGCCACCGGTGACCTTGTTCTCGAACTCGTAGCCGTCGCCCTCGAGGGGCTCGATCGCCATCTGCACCTTGGCGAACTGGCCGGAACCACCAGTCTGCTTCTTGTGCGTGTAGTCGATGCGCTCGACGGCCTTGCGGATCGTCTCGCGGTACGCGACCTGCGGCTTGCCGACGTTGGCCTCGACCTTGAACTCACGGCGCATACGGTCGACCAGCACGTCGAGGTGCAGCTCGCCCATACCCGCGATGATGGTCTGGCCCGTCTCCTCGTCCGTGTGGACCTGGAAGGACGGGTCCTCCTCGGCGAGACGCTGGATCGCGACGCCGAGCTTCTCCTGGTCGCCCTTCGACTTGGGCTCGATGGCGACCTGGATGACCGGGGCCGGGAAGTCCATCGACTCCAGGATCACCGGGTTCGACGCGTCGCAGAGGGTCTCACCGGTGGTGGTCTGCTTCAGACCCATGACGGCGACGATGTCACCGGCACCCACCGACTCGATCTCCTCACGCTTGTTCGCGTGCATCCGGTAGATCTTGCCGATGCGCTCCTTCTTGCCCTTGACGGAGTTCTGCACCTGGGTGCCCGCCGTCATGCGGCCCGAGTAAACCCGGACGAAGGTGAGCTTGCCGAGGTGCGGGTCGCTCATGATCTTGAAGGCAAGGCCGGCGAACGGCTCGTCGTCGGACGGCTTGCGCTTCACGACCTCGTCGGCGTCGTTGACCGCGTGGCCCTCAACGGCCTCGATGTCGAGCGGCGACGGGAGGTAGCGGACCACGGCGTCGAGCAGGGGCTGAACGCCCTTGTTCTTGAACGCGGTACCACAGAACACCGGGGTGACGGTGACGGAGTCGCCGCCGCCCTTCGACGCGAGGGTGATGCGGCGGATGGCCGCCATCAGCTGCTCCTCGGTGGGCTCCTGGCCCTCGAGGAAGAGCTCCATCATCTCTTCGTCGTTCTCGGCAACGCCCTCGAGGAGCTTGCCGCGCCATTCCTCGGCAGCCTCGATGTGGGTGTCCGGGATGTCGACGACGTCGTACATCTCGCCCTTGGCGGCCTCGGCGGACCAGACCAGCGCCTTCATCTGGACGAGGTCGACCACGCCCTTGAAGTCGGCCTCGGTGCCGATCGGCAGCTGCATGACCAGCGGAACCGCGCCCAGGCGGTCGACGATCATGTCGACGCAGCGGTGGAACTCGGCACCCGTACGGTCCAGCTTGTTGACGAAGCAGATGCGCGGCACGCCGTAGCGGTCCGCCTGACGCCAAACGGTCTCGGACTGGGGCTCAACACCGGCAACGCCGTCGAACACCGTCACAGCACCGTCGAGCACGCGCAGGGAGCGCTCCACCTCGACGGTGAAGTCGACGTGACCCGGGGTGTCGATGATGTTGATGGTGTGGTCGACGTTGTCGAGCGGCCAGTGGCAGGTGGTGGCAGCAGACGTGATCGTGATGCCACGCTCCTGCTCCTGCTCCATCCAGTCCATCGTGGCAGCGCCGTCGTGGACCTCACCGATCTTGTACGAAACACCGGTGTAGAACAGGATCCGCTCGGTGGTGGTCGTCTTGCCCGCGTCGATGTGGGCCATGATCCCGATGTTGCGGACCTTGGCCAGGTCAAGCGAAGTGGTGGCCATATGGCTCAGTCTTCTCTCGGTTCTCGATGGGGGTAGCGACTACCAGCGGTAGTGCGCGAAGGCCTTGTTGGACTCGGCCATCTTGTGCGTGTCCTCACGCTTCTTGACCGAGGCGCCGAGACCGTTCGAGGCGTCCAGCAGCTCGTTCATGAGGCGCTCGGTCATGGTCTTCTCGCGACGGGCGCGGGAGTAACCGACCAGCCAGCGCAGCGCCAGGGTGGAGGCGCGGCCCGGACGGACCTCGACCGGCACCTGGTAGGTGGCGCCACCGACACGGCGGGACTTGACCTCGAGAGCCGGCTTGACGTTCTCGAGGGCGCGCTTGAGGGTGATGACCGGGTCGTTACCGGTCTTCTCGCGCAGACCCTCCATGGCGCCGTACACGATGCGCTCGGCGGTGGAGCGCTTGCCGTGCAGGAGGATCTTGTTGATCAGCGACGTCACCAGAGGGGAGCCGTAAACCGGGTCGATGATGACCGGGCGCTTCGGGGCGGGGCCCTTACGAGGCATTCTTACTTCTCCTTCTTGGCGCCGTAGCGGCTGCGAGCCTGCTTACGGTTCTTGACGCCCTGCGTGTCGAGGGAACCGCGGATGATCTTGTAGCGAACACCCGGCAGGTCCTTCACACGGCCACCGCGCACGAGCACGATGGAGTGCTCCTGCAGGTTGTGACCCTCACCCGGAATGTAAGCGGTGACCTCGATGCCGGAGGTCAGACGCACACGCGCGACCTTACGGAGCGCCGAGTTCGGCTTCTTCGGGGTGGTCGTGAAAACACGCGTGCAGACGCCGCGGCGCTGGGGCGAACCCTCGAGTGCGGGCGTCTTGTTCTTCTCGACCTTGTCCTGCCGGCCCTTTCGGACCAGCTGCTGGATCGTAGGCACCGTTTCTCCGGTTTCTGTGATCTCGATAAAACTAACCTGGCGACCCGCCGACCCACGCGGTCGGGCGTGTCGAAGGCTGCAGACCCCCGCCGATGATGGAAAGGGCGCAGAATTCGGTGTCTTCGACCGCTTCGGACCGAGAAGATCCGAGAGGTCCGGTCTCCCGCGCGGACTGTGGGCACGCACGAGAGCCCAGGGACACCCCAGGCACAAGGTCAGAGCCTACCTAGCGCATGGGCTGCGGTCAAAACAAATGCACACGCGGAGGACACCCCGATGTGCTGCATATGTCACGTTTTGCCGGGGCCGCGGGCGGTTGGTGTCGCGCGTATGGGTGAAATCACGCGGCCGGCCCTCCCCCGGGTACGCCGCAGGGCGGCCACCCCGTGGGGTGACCGCCCTGCGGACGTACCGCTTGCGACTTACTGGTTGTACGGACCGTAGTCGTAGTCCTCCAACGGGACCGCCTGGCCGGAGCCGGTGCCGAAGGGCGAGTAGTCGATGTCGTCGTAACCGACGGCCGAGTACATCGCGGCCTTGGCCTCCTCGGTGGGCTCCACCCGGATGTTGCGGTAGCGGGACAGGCCCGTACCGGCCGGGATGAGCTTACCGATGATGACGTTCTCCTTGAGGCCGATCAGGGAGTCCGACTTGGCGTTGATCGCCGCGTCGGTGAGCACCCGGGTCGTCTCCTGGAAGGACGCCGCCGACAGCCACGACTCGGTGGCGAGCGAGGCCTTGGTGATACCCATCAGCTGCGGACGGCCGGAGGCGGGGTGACCGCCCTCGGTGACCACACGACGGTTCTCGCCCTCGAAGCGCGAACGCTCCACGAGCTCGCCCGGCAGCAGCTCCGCGTCGCCGGACTCGATGATCGTCACGCGGCGCAGCATCTGCCGGATGATGATCTCGATGTGCTTGTCGTGGATCGACACGCCCTGCGAGTTGTAGACCTTCTGGACCTCGCCGACCAGGTGGACCTGGACGGCGCGCTGGCCCAGGATGCGCAGCACGTCGTGCGGGTTGGTGGCACCCACGGTGAGCTTCTGGCCCACCTCGACGTGCTCGCCCTCGCTGACCAGCAGACGGGCGCGCTTGGAGATCGGGAACGCCGTCTCCTCGCTGCCGTCGTCCGGAGTGACGACGATCTTCTTGGTCTTCTCGGTCTCCTCGATGCGGATGCGGCCGGCCGCCTCCGAGATCGGGGCGACACCCTTGGGCGTACGGGCTTCGAAGAGCTCGACGACACGGGGCAGACCCTGGGTGATGTCGTCACCGGCCACACCACCGGTGTGGAAGGTACGCATCGTCAGCTGGGTACCGGGCTCACCGATGGACTGGGCGGCGATGATGCCGACCGCCTCACCGATGTCCACCAGCTTGCCGGTCGCCAGCGAGCGGCCGTAGCAGAAGGCACAGGTGCCGACCGCGGACTCACAGGTGAGGACCGAACGGGTCTTGACCGTCTCGACGCCGTTGGCGACGAGCTGGTCGATGAGCACGTCACCGAGGTCGACGTTGGCCGGTGCGATGACCTTGCCGTCGATGACGACGTCCTCGGCCAGCATGCGGGCGTAGACGCTGGTCTCGACGTCCTCGGCCTTGCGCAGCACGCCGTCGGCGCCGCGGGAGGCGATCTGCAGCTTGAGGCCGCGCTCGGTGCCGCAGTCCTCCTCGCGGATGATGACGTCCTGCGAGACGTCCACGAGACGACGGGTCAGGTAACCCGAGTCGGCGGTACGGAGGGCGGTGTCCGCGAGACCCTTACGGGCACCGTGGGTGGAGATGAAGTACTCCAGCACGGAGAGACCCTCACGGAACGACGCCTTAATGGGTCGCGGGATGGTCTCGTTCTTCGCGTTGGACACCAGACCACGCATACCGGCGATCTGTCGCATCTGCATCATGTTTCCTCGGGCACCCGAGTCAACCATCATGAAGATGGGGTTCGTCTTGGGGAAGTTCGCGTTCATCGCCTCGGCAACCTCGTTGGTCGCCTTGGTCCAGATCGCGATGAGCTCCTGCGTGCGCTCGTCCTTGGTGATCAGACCGCGCTCGTACTGCTTCTGGACCTTCTCGTCCTGCGCCTCGTAGCCGCGGACGATCTCCTTCTTGGCCTCGGGGACCACGACGTCGGAGATGGCCACGGTGACGCCGGAACGGGTCGCCCAGTGGAAGCCGGCCGCCTTCAGGTTGTCGAGCGTCGCCGCCACGATGACCTTGGGGTAGCGCTCGGCCAGGTCGTTGACGATCTCGGAGAGCTGCTTCTTGCCCACCGAGTAGTCCACGAACGGGTAGTCCTCGGGCAGCAGCTCGTTGAAGAGCGCGCGGCCCAGGGTGGTGCGCAGGCGGAAGCTGTCGCCCTGCTGCCACTCCGGCTCGCCCTCCTCGGCGACCGGGGGAACCCAGCCGCGCGGGGGAACGGTGCCGATCGGGAAGCGGATGTCGACCTTCGCCTGGAGCGAGAGCTCACGGGCGTCGAACGCCATGATCGCCTCGGCGACCGAGCCGAAGGACCGGCCCTCGCCGATGACCTTGCGCTCTTCCTCGTCGGTGGTGAGGAAGAACAGACCGAGCACCATGTCCTGGGTCGGCATGGTGACCGGACGGCCGTCGGCCGGCTTGAGGATGTTGTTCGAGGACAGCATCAGGATGCGGGCCTCGGCCTGCGCCTCCGCGGAGAGCGGCAGGTGGACGGCCATCTGGTCACCGTCGAAGTCCGCGTTGAACGCGGTGCAGACGAGCGGGTGGATCTGGATGGCCTTGCCCTCGACCAGCTGCGGCTCGAAGGCCTGGATGCCGAGGCGGTGCAGGGTGGGCGCACGGTTCAGCAGCACCGGGTGCTCGGCGATGACCTCTTCGAGGACGTCGTACACCACGGTGCGGCCGCGCTCGACCATGCGCTTGGCCGACTTGATGTTCTGCGCGTGGTTCAGGTCGACCAGGCGCTTCATCACGAACGGCTTGAAGAGCTCCAGCGCCATGGCCTTGGGCAGACCGCACTGGTGCAGCTTCAGCTGCGGACCGACGACGATGACGGAACGGGCCGAGTAGTCGACTCGCTTACCGAGCAGGTTCTGACGGAATCGACCCTGCTTACCCTTCAGCATGTCGCTGAGGGACTTCAGCGGGCGGTTACCGGGACCGGTGACCGGGCGACCGCGGCGGCCGTTGTCGAACAGCGCGTCGACGGCCTCCTGCAGCATCCGCTTCTCGTTGTTCACGATGATCTCGGGGGCACCGAGGTCAAGGAGACGCTTGAGGCGGTTGTTGCGGTTGATCACACGGCGGTACAGGTCGTTCAGGTCGGAGGTCGCGAAGCGGCCACCGTCCAGCTGCACCATCGGACGCAGGTCCGGCGGGATCACGGGGATGCAGTCCAGCACCATGCCGCTGGGGCTGTTGCGGGTCTGCAGGAAGGCGGAGACGACCTTGAGGCGCTTGAGCGCACGGGTCTTCTTCTGGCCCTTGCCGGTCCGGATGATCTCGCGGAGGCGCTCGGCCTCCTCGTCGAGGTCGAAGGACTCCAGGCGCTTCTGCAGCGCGGCGGCGCCCATCGCACCCATGAAGTAGGTGCCGAAGCGGTCGCGCAGCTCGCGGTAGAGCAGCTCGTCGCCCTCGAGGTCCTGGACCTTGAGGTTCTTGAAGCGGTTCCAGACCTCGTCGAGACGGTCGATCTCGCGCTGCGCGCGGTCGCGCAGCTGCTTCATCTCACGCTCGGCGCCCTCGCGCACCTTGCGGCGCACGTCGGCCTTGGCACCCTCGGCCTCGAGCTCGGCCAGGTCGGACTCGAGCTTCTTGGCACGGGCCTCGAGGTCGGCGTCACGGCGCTGCTCGATCTGCTGGCGCTCGACGGAGACGTGGGCCTCCAGCGAGGGCAGGTCGCGCGTGCGGCGCTCCTCGTCCACCCACGTGATCATGTAGGCGGCGAAGTAGATGACCTTCTCGAGGTCCTTCGGGGCGAGGTCGAGCAGGTAGCCCAGACGCGACGGGACGCCCTTGAAGTACCAGATGTGGGTGACGGGAGCGGCCAGCTCGATGTGGCCCATCCGCTCACGGCGCACCTTGGCGCGGGTGACCTCGACGCCACAGCGCTCACAGATGATGCCCTTGAAGCGGACACGCTTGTACTTGCCGCAGTAGCACTCCCAGTCCCGGGTCGGACCGAAGATCTTCTCGCAGAAGAGTCCGTCCTTTTCGGGCTTCAGGGTGCGGTAGTTGATGGTCTCCGGCTTCTTGACCTCGCCGTGGGACCAGGTTCGGATGTCGTCCGCGGTCGCCAGGCCGATCCGCAGCTCGTCGAAGAAGTTGACGTCGAGCACTGTTCGTCAATCCCTCTTTCAGGGTCGTGTCTTCATCAGTGGTCTGAGGGGGTCCGGGGACGACGGGGGGCTCGTGGTGAGCCCCCCGTCAGACCCGTCAGACCTCTTCGACGCTGCTCGGCTCGCGCCGGGACAGGTCGATACCGAGCTCTTCCGCAGCGCGGAAGACGTCCTCGTCCGTGTCGCGCATCTCGATGGACATGCCGTCCGAGGACAGCACCTCCACGTTGAGGCACAGGGACTGCATTTCCTTGATGAGCACCTTGAAGGACTCGGGAATGCCGGGCTCGGGGATGTTCTCGCCCTTGACGATGGCCTCGTAGACCTTCACGCGGCCGGTCACGTCGTCGGACTTGATGGTCAGCAGCTCCTGGAGGGCGTAGGCGGCGCCGTAAGCCTCGAGCGCCCACACCTCCATCTCACCGAAGCGCTGGCCACCGAACTGAGCCTTACCACCCAGCGGCTGCTGGGTGATCATGGAGTACGGGCCGGTCGAACGCGCGTGCAGCTTGTCGTCGACCAGGTGGTGCAGCTTGAGGATGTACATGTACCCGACGGAGATCGGGTCCGGGAACGGCTCGCCGGAGCGGCCGTCGAACATCCGGGCCTTGCCCGAGGGCAGGACCAGGCGGTCACCGTCGCGGTTGGGGATCGTGGACTCGAAGAGACCGGCGATCTCGTCCTCGCGGGCGCCGTCGAAGACCGGGGTCGCGACGTTGGTGCCGGCCGCGACGTCGTCGGCGCCGATGGCCTGCAGGCGCTTCATCCACTCCTCGTCGCCCTCGACCTTCCAGCCGCGGCTGGCGAGCCAGCCGAGGTGGATCTCGAGGACCTGTCCCGGGTTCATTCGGGACGGGACACCGAGCGGGTTGAGGATGATGTCGACCGGGGTGCCGTCCTCGAGGAACGGCATGTCCTCGACCGGAAGGATCTTGGAGATGACACCCTTGTTGCCGTGACGGCCGGCGAGCTTGTCACCGTCGGTGATCTTGCGCTTCTGGGCGACGTAGACGCGGACCAGCTGGTTCACGCCCGGGGGAAGCTCGTCCCCCTCCTCGCGGTCGAAGACGCGGACGCCGATGACCTTGCCGATCTCGCCGTGCGGGACCTTCAGCGAGGTGTCACGGACCTCACGGGCCTTCTCACCGAAGATCGCGCGGAGCAGGCGCTCCTCCGGGGTCAGCTCGGTCTCGCCCTTCGGGGTGACCTTGCCGACCAGGATGTCGCCGGCGACGACCTCGGCACCGATGCGGATGATGCCGCGCTCGTCGAGGTCGGCGAGGACCTCCTCGGAGACGTTCGGGATGTCCCGGGTGATCTCCTCCGGGCCGAGCTTGGTGTCACGGGCGTCGACCTCGTGCTCCTCGATGTGGATCGAGGAGAGGACGTCGTCCTGGACGAGGCGCTGCGACAGGATGATCGCGTCCTCGTAGTTGTGACCCTCCCACGGCATGAACGCCACGAGCAGGTTCTTGCCGAGGGCCATCTCGCCCTCGTCCGTGGACGGACCGTCGGCGAGCACCTGGCCGGCGATGACGCGGGCGCCCTCGTCGACGACGACCTTCTGGTTGAAGGACGTGCCCTGGTTCGAGCGGGAGAACTTGGCGACGCGGTAGGTGTTGTACGTGCCGTCGTCGTTGGCCACCGTGACGTAGTCGGCGGAGACCTCCTGGACGACACCGTCCTTCTCGGCCTTGATGACGTCACCGGCGTCGACCGCGCAGCGGTACTCCATGCCGGTGCCGACCAGCGGCGCCTCGGCCTTGATCAGCGGAACGGCCTGGCGCATCATGTTCGATCCCATGAGCGCGCGGTTGGCGTCGTCGTGCTCGAGGAACGGGATCATGGCGGTCGCGACGGACACCATCTGGCGCGGGGAGACGTCCATGTAGTCGACGTCGTCGCCGGCGATGTAGTCGATCTCGCCGCCACGGCGGCGGACCAGCACGCGGGCCTCGGCGAAGCGCATGTCCTCGGTGAGGGCGGCGTTCGCCTGGGCGATGACGAAGCGGTCTTCCTCGTCGGCAGTCAGGTAGTCGACGTCGTCCGTGACGACGCCCTCGACGACCTTGCGGTACGGGGTCTCGACGAAACCGAACGCGTTGACGCGGCCGTAGGAGGCGAGCGAGCCGATCAGACCGATGTTCGGGCCTTCGGGGGTCTCGATCGGGCACATGCGGCCGTAGTGCGACGGGTGAACGTCTCGGACCTCGAAGCCGGCCCGCTCACGGGAGAGACCACCCGGGCCCAGCGCCGACAGACGGCGCTTGTGGGTCAGACCCGACAGCGGGTTGGTCTGGTCCATGAACTGGGACAGCTGGCTGGTGCCGAAGAACTCCTTGATGGAGGCGACGACCGGCCGGATGTTGATCAGGGTCTGCGGCGTGATCGCCTCGACGTCCTGGGTGGTCATGCGCTCGCGGACGACGCGCTCCATACGAGCCAGACCCGTGCGGACCTGGTTCTGGATGAGCTCGCCGACGTTGCGCAGACGACGGTTGCCGAAGTGGTCGATGTCGTCGGTCTCGACGACGATCGAGGTGCCGTTCTCGCCGACCGTCTCCAGCTCACCGGCGTGCAGCTTGACCAGGTACTTGATCGTCGCGATGACGTCGTCCGTGGTCAGCACACCGGCGTCGAGGGGGGCCTCCGCGCCGAGCTTCTTGTTCACCTTGTAGCGGCCGACCTTGGCGAGGTCGTAGCGCTTGGGGTTGAAGTAGAGGTTCTCGAGCAGCGTCTGCGCGGCCTCACGGGTCGGCGGCTCGCCCGGACGCAGCTTGCGGTAGATGTCGAGCAGCGCGTCGTCCTGGCCCTGGGTGTGGTCCTTCTCCAGGGTGGCGCGCATGGACTCGTACTCGCCGAACTCCTCGAGGATCTGCTCGGTGGTCCAGCCGAGAGCCTTCAGGAGGACGGTGACGGACTGCTTGCGCTTGCGGTCGATGCGGACACCGACCATGTCGCGCTTGTCGACCTCCATCTCCAGCCAGGCACCCCGGGACGGGATGATCTTGGCCGTGAAGATGTCCTTGTCGGACGTCTTGTCGATGGAGGAGTCGAAGTAGACGCCGGGCGAGCGGACCAGCTGCGAGACGACGACACGCTCGGTGCCGTTGATGCAGAAGGTGCCCTTGTTGGTCATGAGCGGGAAGTCGCCCATGAAGACCGTCTGAGACTTGATCTCACCGGTCTCGTTGTTCGTGAACTCGGCGGTGACGAAGAGCGGGGCCGCGTACGTGAAGTCGCGCTCCTTGCACTCGTCGATCGAGTTCTTCGGGGGCTCGAAACGGTGGTCGCGGAAGGTCAGCGACATCGACCCGGAGAAGTCCTCGATCGGGGAGATCTCCTCGAAGATCTCCTCCAGACCGGACTTCGTGGGGACGTCCTGACCAGACTCCAGCGCAGCCTCGACGCGAGCCTTCCAGGCGGCATTGCCGAGCAGCCAGTCGAAGCTCTCGGTCTGCAGCGCAAGGAGGTTCGGAACCTCGAGGGGCTCCTTGATCTTCGCAAAAGAGATGCGCAGCGGGGCGGTGCTGGCGCCGTTGTTCGTATTGGCAGTCGAGGCGTTGCGCGAGGCGGCCAAGAGGGGGTCCTTCCGAGGGCTCGGACTCACTACGCGCGTACCGGCCCCACACCGTGCATCGATAAGAAATCCCAGGTCAGCGGGTTTCCATCAGCAGTGCTCGATAGTGGGCATGCCCCTGGTGACGGGCAGGGAGCAGCTAACAGGCAGCGCAAAGGGTCAGTGTAGCCACTTGGCCCACTGATGTCCAGAGCGGATGTGCGGAGACCGGTGCGATACCAATCTCTCCCTCCGGGATCCTGTTGTCCCTCGCTGTGCGGCGGACGCCTGCAGGCATCGCCTGACGCAAGACTTCCCAGTTCGCCTTCGATCCATGCCTCGGACGGTGGACCGATGTGGCGACGCGTCCTGAGAATTGCGCGCCCCGTCGCGTTCGTCAAGGCCCACGACCCCTCCGGGAGGGCAACGAAGATCACCATACTCGCCCCCGGGACGTGCTCCGCGCAGCCGTCCGGGGAAACGCCGAAGGGCGACCACCCGCATGGGTGATCGCCCTTCGACTACCGGCTACCGCCGGCGGGAAGAGTCAGACGACTCGCGAGGTCACTTGACCTCGACGGAGGCGCCGGCGCCCTTGAGGGCCTCGGCGGCCTTCTCCGCGGCGTCCTTGGCGACCTTCTCGAGGACCGGCTTCGGGGTGCCGTCGACGAGGTCCTTGGCCTCCTTCAGGCCCAGGGAGGTCAGCTCACGGACGACCTTGATGACCTGGATCTTCTTGTCGCCGGCGGCGGTGAGGATGACGTCGAACTCGTCCTTCTCCTCGACCTCGGCGGCAGCGGCGCCACCAGCGGCACCGGCAACCATGACCGGCGCGGCAGCGGCGGCGGTGACGTCGAACTTCTCCTCGAACGCGGACACGAAGGCCGCGAGCTCGATGAGGGTCATCTCCTCGAACTGCGCGAGCAGCTCGTCCTGGGTCAGCTTCGCCATGATGGCGGTCCTTCCACTAAATCGGCAGGTGCCGGGATGTACATGTCGGCGGGCGTACGGCCCGCTGCGACCGGTGCCGGGTGGCACCGATCAATGCGCGAGCCGAATTACTCGGCACCGCCCTGCTCGGCGAGCTTGGCGCGCAGCGCGTCCGCAGTGCGGACGAGCTTCGTCGGCAGCGCCTGGAAGAGCGAGGCAGCCTGGGACTGCTTGCCCTTCATGGCACCGGCCAGCTTGCTGAGCAGAACCTCGCGGGACTCGAGGTCCGCAAGCTTCTTGATCTCATCAGCGGAGAGCGCCTTACCGTCAAGGACACCGCCCTTGATGATGAGGTTCGGGTTCTCCTTGGCGAAGTCACGGAGACCCTTCGCCGACTCCACCGGGTCACCGGTGACGAAGGCAACGGCCGTCGGGCCAGCGAAGAGCTGGTCCTCCAGCGTGATCCCGGCCTCACGGGCCGCGATCTGGGTCAGCGTGTTCTTCACCACGGCGTACTGGGCGTTCTCACCGAGCGAACGACGCAGCGTCTTGAGCTGCGCCACGGTGAGACCGCGGTACTCGGTCAGCACAGCGGCGTTCGAGCTACGGAACTTGTCCGTCAGCTCGGCAACCGCAGCAGCCTTGGCGGACGTCGCCATGAGCCTCGGCCTCCTTCCGGGTGATTCGGGACCGCTACGCGAAGGGACCTGGGCAAAACGAAACGCCCCGGCACAGGTGCTCGGGGCGTAACTCGACCGCTTCGACCCGAAGTCGTCGCGGGAGTGCTTCCTCAAATCACCTGCGCAGGTCGCCCGCAGCTAGCGGATCCTTCGGCCACCACACCTCTTTGCAGAGGCACAGCAACGACCAGCGGTCTTTGGCTTCTGCAAGAAGGTACGCGAACGGGGTGCCCGGAGGCAAATCGGCCCCCGGGCGGTGGTTTCCCCGCAGGTCAGGAGGACAGCGACGGGGTGTCGCCGGTCGACGGCGACGGGATGTCGCCGCTCTCCTTCATCTTCTTGAGCTTCTCCAGCAGGTCGACGGTCTGCTCCGCCGGCGGCGCCTGGACGTCGGCCTTGGCGCCGAAGTCGGAGAGGTTCTGGGTGATCTCCATCCGGCCCTTGGCGGTGTCCATCTTCATGACCAGCTTCACGGGGAGGTCGTCGGAGTTCACCCAGACGTCCATGTCGTACTGCGTGATGCCGGCCTGCTTGATGGAGTCCAGCAGCTGCTGCCGGTCCTTCTCGTCGAGGCCTTCCAGGCTCTTGTTGGACTTCACGGCCTCGTCCGCGGTGAGCGTGCCCTTGTAGTGCCGGGCCTGCGTCCCGCCGACGGTCTCCTCGCCGACCAGCTTCACGTTCGGCGACTCCTTGAGGAGCGCCATCTGCTTGGCCGGGTCCTGGCTCTGGCCCTGCCCGCCGCCCATGAGCTGCTGGAGGGCCTTCGAGTCGCCGCCGGACTCCTTGGCCAGCTCCGCGACGTCGATCTTGAGCCAGCGCTTGCCGTCGTTCTTGGCGGCGGCCTCCGGGCCCACGTCCGTGTACGTGACGCTGCCGATCGTGATGGACCGGGCCTCGGCGGGGGCGCCGTCCTTGGCGGGCAGCCCGGCGCCGGTCGTGCGCTGGTCCACGACGCTGGGGTCCCAGCCCATGACGCCCGAGGACTCCAGGGTCAGCGGCTGGTCGCCGAGGCCCGGCATCTTCATGGTCATCTTGAACTTGGCCGACTTCACCGACTGCGTCTTCTTGAAGGCCGCGTTGACGGCCTCGGTCGCCACCCCGCCCGCCGTCGGCTTCTCCGCCTTGGTGGAGGCCCCTGAGGCGCCCCTGTCGTCCTTCTTGTCGCCCCCGCAGGCCGTGACCCCGGCCAGCAGGGCCACGGCCGTCACGGACAGGCCCAGGCGCTTCCAGGTGGACTCGTGCATGTCTTTGCCCCCCTCTGCTCAAAAGCGATCAATGTGAACGTTAGTTCACCTCACCGGCGGATACCCCGGTCAACCGCATCGAAGACGTTAAAAACGCGAGCAGGCCCCGCATCTCACAGGAGATGCGGGGCCTGCTCGTTCGCTTACGCGCAGAGGCGCCGTGATCCGGTCAGGATCAGACGGTCTCGTCCTCGACGAGGAGGTTGCGGGTGCGGTTCGGGTCCAGCGGGATGCCGGCGCCCATGGTGGTGGTCAGGGTCGCCTTCTTGATGTAGCGGCCCTTCGCGGCGGACGGCTTGAGGCGGGTGATCTCCTCGAGCGCCGCGGCGTAGTTCTCCACCAGCTTGGCCTCGTCGAAGGAGACCTTGCCGATGATGAAGTGCAGGTTCGAGTGCTTGTCGACGCGGAACTCGATCTTGCCGCCCTTGATGTCCGTGACAGCCTTCGCCACGTCCGGGGTGACCGTGCCGGTCTTCGGGTTCGGCATCAGACCACGCGGACCGAGCACGCGGCCGAGGCGGCCGACCTTGCCCATGAGGTCCGGGGTGGCGACGACGGCGTCGAAGTCCAGACGGCCCTTCGCGACCTCGTCGATGAGCTCGTCGGCGCCGACGATGTCGGCGCCCGCGGCACGCGCGGCCTCGGCACGGTCGCCGGTCGCGAAGACCAGGACCCGGGCGGTCTTACCGGTGCCGTGCGGAAGGTTCACGGTGCCGCGGACCATCTGGTCGGCCTTGCGCGGGTCGACGCCCAGACGCATGGCAACCTCGACGGTCGCGTCGAACTTGGTGGCGGAGGTGTCCTTCGCCAGGCGGACGGCCTCGAGCGGGGCGTACAGACGCTCCCGGTCGATCTTCGCGTCCACGTTGCGAAGAGTCTTGCTGCGCTTCACTGAAACTCCTCAGTGGTGATTGGAGTCGTGGTGCGGGCCAGCGCTGGCCCTTCCACGGGGTGCTGCCAGGGGGGTGGAGGTCAGCCCTCGACCGTGATGCCCATGGAACGGGCGGTGCCGGCGATGATCTTCGACGCGGCGTCCAGGTCGTTGGCGTTCAGGTCGGGCATCTTGGTCGTGGCGATCTCACGGACCTGCGCCTCGGTGATCTTGGCGACCTTGGTCTTGTGCGGCTCGCCCGAGCCCTTGTCCACGCCCGCGGCCTTGAGGATCAGCTTCGCGGCCGGCGGAGTCTTGGTCACGAAGGTGAAGGAACGGTCCTCGTAGACCGTGATCTCCACCGGCACGACCATGCCACGCTGCGACTCGGTCGCGGCGTTGTAGGCCTTGCAGAACTCCATGATGTTGACGCCGTGCTGGCCCAGCGCGGGGCCGACCGGCGGAGCCGGGTTCGCGGCACCGGCGCTGATCTGGAGCTTGATAAGCCCCGTGACCTTCTTCTTCTTGGGAGGCATTGCTCTCTCCGGGTCCTAGTGAGAGTTTTTTGCCCGCGCACAGTGCGCGCAGGCATACCGCACCACGATAACGGGTAACATGCTGCGGCCAAAAACCGAGCAGGTCAGACCGGCTTTATCAGCTGGTCTGACCTGTTCGGAAGCGTTTGATCAGAAGTGTCAGTTCTTCTGGATCTGGTCGAAGCTCAGCTCGACCGGGGTCTCGCGACCGAAGATCTCGACGAGGCCCTTGACCTTCTTCGAGTCGGCGTTGATCTCGTTGATCGTGGCCTGCAGGGTCGCGAACGGACCGTCGGTGACGGTGACCGAGTCGCCCACCTCGAAGTCCAGCACCTGGACCTCGACCTTGCGCTGCGGCGCCGGCTTGCCCTCGGCCTCGGCGGCCTCGCGGGCGGCCTTCTCCTCGGCCTCCGGGGCGAGCATCTTGACGATCTCGTCCAGCGTCAGCGGGTAGGGGTCGTAGGCGTTGCCGACGAAGCCGGTGACACCCGGGGTGTTGCGGACGACGCCCCAGGACTCGTTCGTCAGGTCCATGCGCACCAGGACGTAGCCCGGGAGCTTGTTCTGGCGGACGGTGCGGCGGTCGCCGTTCTTGATCTGGACGACCTCTTCCTGCGGCACCTCGGCCTGGAAGATGTAGTCCTCGACGTTCAGCGAGACGGCGCGCTGCTCGAGGTTGGTCTTCACGCGGTTCTCGTAACCGGCGTAGGTGTGGATGACGTACCACTCGCCGGGCAGGCCGCGGAGCTCTTCGCGCAGGGCGGTGATGGGGTCGACGGCGGGCTCTTCCTCGGCGGCCTCTTCGGCCTCTTCCTCGGTGTCGTCCTCGTCGGCCTCGGCGTCATCGTCGGACTCGACGTGGAGGGCGGCCTCTTCGGCCGGCTCGCCCGCAGCGGCTTCCTCGGCGTCGAGCTCGTCGGCGGCGTCGGCGCCCTCGACGATCTCCTGCGCGGTGTCGTCGCCCTCGACCTCGGCCGAGGCGGCGGCATCCACGTCGGCCTCTGCCGCCTCGACGGGCTCGACGGCGTCGTTCAGGTTCGGGTCAGACACGTGGCTGCTTCTTCCTGGCTACAAGGGGTGGAACGTGCGAAAGGGGCGGCCCGCCTCACGGCAGCCGCCCTACCCGCGGATTCAGCCGAAGACGTACTTGACGGCGTTGGTGAACCCATAGTCAATCACGGTGACCAGGCCAATGACGATGACGACAAAGACGATCACCACAGTGGTGTACGTCGACAGCTGACCCCGGGTGGGCCAGACGACCTTGCGGAGCTCGGCGACGATCTGGCGGTAGAACAGCGCGAGGCGGCCGAAGGGGCCCTTCTTCCCGCGCTTCCCGCCACGGCGGCCCTTCTTGGCGGCCACCTCGTCCTCGGGACGACCGCTCTCAGGCGTCGCGGTGGAGCCAAGGGCTTCCGTCACTACGTCCTCACCTGAATCCGGGTCGTGAGCCGTGCCGCGCCCGGTTGAGCCGCACGGCGGTGCATTTCAGTACGTACGCACGCACGCACCCTGGTGACGATGCGTGTAGCAGGGCCGAAGGGACTTGAACCCCCAACCGCTGGTTTTGGAGACCAGTGCTCTACCAATTGAGCTACGACCCTTTGTGGTTCCCCCAACGTACCGCATCCGAGCGTTCGCACGGTGTGTGCGGACCCTGGTTGCGGCCGGTGAGGGCCAACGACGGTTGAGTGTACGTGTTCCTGGGGCGTGCGTCGAACAGCTTCTGCCGCGACGTGTGCCGCGAGGGGTCGGCAGGGGGTCGCGGAGCCCTTCCGGAATGGATTCCTCCGGGGGGTGCGGGGCGTACGCGGAGCCTTGCGCCGGGCCTTTCGCCAGGCCTTCTACGAGACGTGGGCGCCCGCTTCGTCCCCCGTCTGCAACGATGCCCCCATGACCGCTGCGACTCCTTCCGAGCCCTCCCTCCAGTCCCCCACCGAGCGCCGGGTGTCGACCCGCATCGGGTCGATCTCCGAGTCCGCGACGCTCGCCGTCGACGCCAAGGCCAAGGCCCTCAAGGCCGCCGGCCGCCCGGTGATCGGCTTCGGCGCCGGCGAGCCCGACTTCCCGACCCCCGGCTACATCGTCGAGGCCGCGGTGGAGGCCTGCCGCGACCCGAAGAACCACCGCTACACGCCCGCCGGCGGCCTGCCCGAGCTGAAGGCCGCCATCGCCGCCAAGACGCTGCGGGACTCCGGCTACCAGGTCGAGGCCTCGCAGGTACTGGTCACCAACGGCGGCAAGCAGGCCATCTACGAGGCCTTCGCCGCGATTCTCGACCCGGGCGACGAGGTCATCGTCCCGGCGCCGTACTGGACCACCTACCCCGAGTCCATCCGGCTGGCCGGAGGCGTCCCGGTCGACGTCGTGGCCGACGAGACCACCGGCTACCGCGTCTCGGTGGAGCAGCTGGAGGCCGCCCGCACCGAGCGCACGAAGGTGCTGCTCTTCGTCTCCCCGTCGAACCCGACCGGCGCCGTCTACTCGCGCGAGCAGGTCGAGGCCGTCGGCCGCTGGGCCGCGGAGCACGGGCTGTGGGTGCTGACGGACGAGATCTACGAGCACCTGGTCTACGGCGACGCCGAGTTCTCGTCGCTGCCGGTCGTGGTGCCGGAGCTCCGCGACAAGTGCATCGTCGTCAACGGCGTCGCCAAGACGTACGCCATGACCGGCTGGCGGGTCGGGTGGGTCATCGCCCCGCAGGACGTGATCAAGGCCGCGACGAACCTGCAGTCGCACGCCACGTCGAATGTGTCCAACGTCGCACAGCGCGCCGCCATCGCCGCGGTCGCGGGCGACCTGTCCGCCGTCGACGAGATGAAGGTCGCCTTCGACCGGCGCCGCCGCACGATCGTGCGCATGCTCAACGAGATCGAGGGCGTCTACTGCCCGGAGCCGGAGGGCGCGTTCTACGCCTACCCGTCGGTGAAGGCCCTGCTCGGCAAGGAGATCCGCGGCAAGCGCCCCGCCACGTCCGTGGAGCTCGCCGCGCTGATCCTGGAAGAGGTCGAGGTCGCGGTGGTGCCGGGCGAGGCCTTCGGCACGCCGGGGTACCTGCGGCTGTCCTACGCGCTGGGCGACGAGGACCTCGTCGAGGGCGTCTCGCGGATTCAGAAGCTGCTGGCGGAGGCCAAGGCGTAGTCCTCGCCTCCGTGCGTACGGGCTCCCGGCTTGTGCCGGGGGCCCGTATTCGTTTTCGGGGCAGCGCCCGTTATGGGGCCCGTCAGGGCAAACTCCCTTCCGGTTGGCCGGTGCATGGGGCAGGATCTGCGAATGGAGAGTGTTCGCGACGTCCGATTGCTGCCGAAAGCCCATCTGCACCTGCACTTCACCGGGTCGATGCGGTCCGACACCCTGCTGGAACTGGCCGACAAGTACGGGGTGCACCTCCCGGAAGCGCTGAGCAGCGGCGAGCCCCCGAAACTGCGGGCGACGGACGAGCGCGGCTGGTTCCGGTTCCAGCGGCTGTACGACATCGCGCGCTCGTGCCTCCGGGCGCCGGAGGACATCCAGCGGCTCGTGCGGGAGGCCGCGGAGGAGGACGTCCGCGACGGGTCCGGGTGGCTGGAGATCCAGGTCGATCCCACGTCCTACGCGCCGCGGCTGGGCGGGCTCATTCCCGCCCTGGAGATCATCCTCGACGCGGTCGAGACGGCCTCCAAGGAGACCGGCCTGGGGATGCGGGTCCTCGTCGCCGCCAACCGCATGAAGCACCCGCTGGACGCGCGGACGCTCGCCCGGCTCGCCGTGCGGTACGCCGACCGGGGCGTGGTCGGATTCGGGCTCTCCAACGACGAGCGGCGCGGCCTCGCGCGCGACTTCGACCGCGCCTTCGACATCGCCCGTGAGGGCGGCCTGCTGGCCGCGCCGCACGGCGGCGAGCTCTCGGGCCCGAGCAGCGTGCGGGACTGCCTGGACGACCTGCACGCCTCCCGCGTGGGGCACGGCGTCCGGGCCGCCGAGGACCCCCGCCTGATGCGGAAGCTCGCGGAGCGGGGGGTGACGTGCGAGGTGTGCCCCTCGTCCAACGTCGCCCTCGGCGTCTACGAGAAGCCGGGCGACGTGCCGCTGCGCACCCTGTGGGACGCCGGCGTCCCGATAGCTCTCGGCGCGGACGACCCCCTGCTCTTCGGCTCGCGGCTCGCCGCCCAGTACGAGCTGGTGCGGGAGCACCACGGCTTCACCGACACGGAGCTGGCGGAGCTGGCGCGGCAGTCGGTACGGGGGTCGGCTGCGCCGGAGGGTGTACGGGGGGAGCTGCTGCGGGGGATCGACGACTGGCTCGCCGGCTGACCGGCTGACCGGCTGACCGGCTGACCGGCTGACCGCTCTACAGTGCGACGCCGACCGTGACCGGCTCGTTCACCAGGGTCACCCCGAACGCCTCGTGGACCCCCGCACGGACCTCGCGGGCGAGGGCGAGGAGATCCTCCGTCGTGGCCTCGCCACGGTTCGTGAGCGCCAGCGTGTGCTTCGTGCTGATGCGCGCCGCGCCCGACCCGTACCCCTTCGTGAAGCCCGCCTTGTCGATCAGCCAGGCCGCCGAGGTCTTCATGAAGCCCTCCCCCGCCGGGTACGCCGGAGGCGCCACGTCCGGGCCGAGCCGGTCCGCGACGCGGGTCAGGAACGCCGCGTGCTCCGCCTCGGTGAGGATCGGGTTGCAGAAGAACGACCCGGCCGACCACGTGTCGTGGTCCTCGGGGTCGAGCACCATGCCCTTGCCCGCGCGCAGCTTGAGGACCGTCTCGCGGGCCTGGTCCGCGGGGACGCGGTCGCCGGCCTCGACGCCGAGGGCGCGGGCGGTCTCCGGGTAGCGGATGGGGGCGGACATGCCGTCCGCGTCCTCCAGCTCGAAGCGGACGCGGAGGACGACGTAGCGGGCGGGGTCCTGCTTGAAGCGGCTGTGGCGGTAGGAGAAGGCGCACTCGGCGTTGGTGAGGGTCACCGTCTCGCCGGTGCGGCGGTCGTAGGCGACGACCTCGGTGATCGTCTGGGCGACGTCCTGGCCGTAGGCGCCGACGTTCTGGATGGGGGTGGCGCCGGCGGAGCCGGGGATTCCGGCGAGGCATTCGATGCCGGCGAGGCCGGCTTCGACGGTGCGGGCGACGGCGTCGGACCAGTTCTCGCCGGCGGCCAGTTCGAGGCCGGTGCCGGTGAGGGCGAAGCCGGTGGTCGCGATGCGCAGGGCGGTGCCCTCGAAGCCCTTGTCGGAGATGACGAGGTTGCTGCCGCCGCCGATGATCAGCAGCGGGGTGGCGGTCTCGTCGGCCTCGCGGACGGCGGCGATCACCTCGGCGTCGGTGGTGGCCGTGATCAGGCGGGTGGCCGGGCCGCCGAGCCTGAAGGTGGTCAGGGGGGCGAGGGGGGCGTCGTGTCGTTCCTGCACCAGACCAGGGTACGGGTGGGTCGGGCGCGGTGGTCCGGGGCCGGGGGCCGGGGGCTCCGGGGGTGTTTCGGAATCGGATATTTACGGGCGGAACCGTCCGCCCCACCGGTCACCCCGCGCGCCGCCCACAAATATCCGGCAGCATTCCGAAACACCCCCTGCGCCCCCGTCCCCCTCCCGTCGGCAGTCGCCCGGCCCCTTCTGCAGGGGTGGCTGCTGCCTTTCCCGTTCCTCTTCCGGCAGACGGTGGCCGCTGCCTTCCAGCTCCCTGCCTGGGGGTGGCGCCGGTCCGCCCCTCTTCCGGCAGACGGTGGCCGCTGCCTTCCCGCTCCCTTGCCTGGGGGTGGCGCCGGTCCGCCCCTCTTCCGGCAGACGGTGGCCGCTGCCTTCCCGCTCCCTTGCCTGGGGGTGGCGCTGGTCCGCCCGTCTCCCGCCGGTGGCGGCCGCGCTCTTCCCTGCCCCCCGGCAGGCGGTGGCCGCCGTCCTCCCCTCTTCCCGGTGCAGCACCCTGCAATTTCCTAACGGGTGGGTGGGTGGGAGTGCCCGCGCAGCGGCGGGGGCGTGCGTCAGGGCGCGCCGGCCGGGGCGGTGGGCAGGGGCCCCGGACCGGTGCGGCGTGCCGCGGTGCGCGGGGATCAGGGCCGCCGCCAGCGCCCCGAGCGCCACCGCCGCCGCGCCGGCCCAGAGCGCGGGGATCAGGCCGTCCAGGAAGCGCCGGGGCGACCCGTAACCGCCCTGGGCGGAGAAGAGCGAGGCGAGGACGGCGACGCCCAGCGCCCCGCCCACCTCCCGCAGAGCGTTGTTCGCCCCGGAGGCCATCCCCTGCTCCGCCGGCCGGACGCTGGACATGACGAGCTTCGCGGCGGGGGCGAAGAACAGGCCCATGCCGATGCCGCTGACGATCAGTCCGGGGAGCTGGGCCGCGTAGGAGACGTCCGGGCTCATGACCAGGGCGAAGTGGGCGAGGCCGAGGGCCTGGAGGGCGAGGGCGGTGACGACGACGGGGCGGCTGCCGATGCGGTCGGCGAGGTGGCCGGAGAGCGGCGCCGCGATCATGGGCATGCCGGTCCAGGGGAGCATGCGCAGCCCGGCCTCGGTGGGCGAGTAGCCGAGCGCGTTCTGGAGGAACTGGCTGAGCAGGAAGATGGAGCCGAACATGCCCAGGAACATGAAGACGCTCGCGGCGTTCACGCCCGCGAAGGCGCGGTTCTTGAAGAGGCGCATGGGGAGCATGGGCCGCTCGGCGCGGAAGCCGTGGCGGACGAAGGCCGCGAGGAGGGTGCCGCCCGCGATGAGCGCGGTCAGGACCCCGGGGCTCGTCCAGCCGTGCGCGTGGGCGTTGATCAGGCCGTAGACGACGCCGAAGAGGCCGCCGCTGACGAGGAGCGTGCCGGGGAGGTCCAGGCGGGCGTTCTCGGCGCGCGACTCGTCCAGGCGGAGGCGGGCCAGCGGGATGAGGGCCAGGCCCAGCGGGACGTTGAGCCAGAAGATCCACTGCCAGGAGACGTGCTCGGTGAGCGTGCCGCCGATGAGCGGGCCGCCGACGACGGCCAGGCCGTCCACCGCCCCCTTGATGCCGTACGCCAGGCCCCGGCGGTCGGCGGGGACGGCCGCGGTGAGGAGGGTGAGCGTCAGCGGCATGGTGATGGCGGCGCCCACGCCCTGGACGGCCCGGGCGGCGATCAGGGCCTCGATGCCGGGCGCGAGGGCCGCCGCGGCGGAGGCGGCCGTGAAGATCACCAGGCCGGTGACGAAGAGCTTGCGGCGGCCGAAGCGGTCGCCCAGGGCCGCGCCGGACATCAGCAGGACCGCGAAGGTCAGCGTGTAGGCGTTGACGGTCCATTCGAGGTCTTCCATCGCCCCGCCGAGGTCCTTGCGGATCGACGGGAGGGCCGTGGTGACGACCAGGTTGTCCAGGGCCGCCATGAAGCCGGCCGCCCCGGTGATGATCAAGGCCCAGATCGCTTTGGGTTGCATGCTCTCCCCCGTGCTGCTTAGTAATCAGTCACTAACTTTGGTGGACGTGCGGAGGCGGCGGTCTCCCGCGTTTCCTAGAAACCGCTCCACACCCGGTGGTCCGGCGGGAATCCCAGGGACACCAGCGTGTTGATCAGCATCCCCTTGGCCAGGAACCGCGTCGTCTCCTTCGGGTCCCCGCCGAGCGCCAGGTGCGCCCCGTCCCACAGCTCCAGCCACGCCGCCCGGATCGCGCTCCCGAACTCGTGGTCCCCCGCCGCCTCGGCCGAGGCCACCGCGACGTAGATCTGCATCTGCATCTGCAGCTTCTCGGGGTCCTCGGCGATGAGGTGGTCGTAGGCGGCGGCCATGGCCTGCGGCACCCCGCGGGGCGGCGCGCCCTCGACCGCCTTCCGGAAGACCTCCCCGGTCTCCTCCAGGCACCGGTGGGCCGCCGCCAGGAAGATCGCCTCCTTGGTCGGGAAGAGCCGGAAGAGGTACGGCTGCGAGACGCCCACGCGGCGCGCGATCGCCTCCGTGGACGTGCCCTTGTAACCGGCGCGCGCGAACTCCGTGATTGCGGCGCGGATCACACTCTCGCGGCGCTCCTCCGCGCTCATCCTGACCATGGGCCGTAAGTTAGTGGTCACTTACTTTGCATGTCAAAAGGGGAGGGCGCCGCTCGTGCGCGGCGCCCCCGGCGTCAGGCGAGGCGTACGACCGCTCGCGACATCCCCAGGACCTTCTTGCCCTCGCTCATGACCACCAGGTCCACCCGGACCGTCCGGTGCTCGTCGTCCTTGGCCGCGACCTTGGCCGTGACCTCGATCACCGCGCCCTTGTCGTCGTTCGGCACGACGACCGGGCGGGTGAAGCGCACGCCGTACTCAGCGACGGCGCCCGGGTCGCCCGCCCAGTCGGTGACGACGCGGCCCGCCTCGGCCATGGTGAACATGCCGTGCGCGATCACGTCCGGCAGGCCCACCTCCTTGGCGAACCTCTCGTTCCAGTGGATCGGGTTGAAGTCGCCCGAGGCGCCCGCGTAGCGGACCAGGTCCGCGCGCGTCACCGGGAAGGAGCGGGCCGGCAGCTCGGTGCCGATCTCGACCTCGTCGTAGGAGATAAGGGCAGCCATCACGCCTCCTCGGCCGCGCGGGCCACCAGCGTCGTGTGCGCGGTCACGACGTGCTCGCCGTGCTCGTCCGTGACGTCGCCGCGGACCGACAGGACGTCGTTGCCCGCCAGGGACTTGATCGACTCGATCGTGGAGACGACCGAGAGGCGGTCACCGGCCCGCACGGGGCGGGCGTAGGCGAACTTCTGGTCGCCGTGCACGACGCGCGAGTAGTCCAGGCCCAGCTGCGGGTCGTTCACGACCGCGCCGGCGGCCCGGTACGTGATGGAGAAGACGAAGGTCGGCGGGGCGATCACATCCGGGTGCCCCAGCGCCTTGGCGGCCTCGGGGTCGGTGTACACCGGATTGGCGTCGCCGATGGCCTCGGCGAATTCGCGGATCTTCTCCCGGCCGACCTCGTACGGTTCGGTGGCCGGATAGGTCCGCCCTACGAAGGACTGGTCGAGCGCCATGGGCTCGGCACCTCCTGGGTGGTTACGGTGGCGGATACGCCACGAGGCCGCCCCCAAGGAATGGGGACGGCCTCATGAACGAGCCTGTTGTTATCGCGTCTCGCGGTGCGCGGTGTGCGAGTTGCAACGGGGGCAGTGCTTCTTCATCTCAAGACGGTCCGGGTCGTTACGCCGGTTCTTCTTGGTGATGTAGTTCCGCTCCTTGCACTCCACGCAGGCCAGCGTGATCTTCGGGCGGACGTCGGTGGCAGCCACGTGAGTGCTCCTTGACGGAATGGACGGATTAACGCAGACAAGAGTAGCCGACCGGAGGACCGACCCCACAATCGGCTACTACGTGTAGCGGTGACCGGACTTGAACCGGTGACACAGCGATTATGAGCCGCTTGCTCTACCGACTGAGCTACACCGCTTTGATGTGGGAGGGATCCCCGCCCGAAGGCGGGGAACCTCTCACACCAGAGCCCCAAAACGGAATCGAACCGTTGACCTTCTCCTTACCATGGAGACGCTCTGCCGACTGAGCTATTGGGGCGAGCGAGGAAGACATTACACGGTTGGCCGCCGAAGGTGAAATCCGTATCCGGCCGGGGCCCGCGACGGCGCCACGGAAGCCTTCCCGCACCACACCAGTACGACTATTCGTCGCTTGCTCGAAGCCGTTCCTGACGCGCCCTACGCTCGGACGTGCTGCGTGATCATGCACGCCCCGGCCCCCGGAGGAGCGCGATGCCCGACAGCCAGCCGCAGCCCCCGGCGAACCCCGGCGGCGATGCCACCCCTCCCGCCGTCGTGCCCGGCGACGGGGCCCTCGTCCTCTGCGGCGCCCGGCTCGCCGACGGCCGCACCGTGGACGTGCGGCTGAGCGGCGGGCACATCGAGGCGGTGGGCACCGCCGGCAGCCTGGCGCCCGGCCCGCGCGTGGACCTCGGCGGCTACCTGCTGCTGCCCGCGCCCGCCGAGCCGCACGGGCACGGCGCCACCGCCCTCACCGCCGAGGCCGACGGCCCCGTCTCGTACGCCGCCGAGGACGTCCAGCGCCGCGCCACCGAGGCCGCGCTGCTCCAGCTGGGGCACGGGGCGACCGCCCTGCGCTGCCACGTGCGGATCGGCGACGTGCAGGGGCTGCGCTCGCTGGAGGCCGTCCTGCAGGCGCGGCGGGCCCTGCGCGGGCTGACCGACCTCACCGCCGTCGCCGTGCCCCGGCTGCTGACCGGGGCCGCGGGGGCCGACGGGCTGGCCCTGCTGCGGGACGCCGTGAAGATGGGCGCCGCCGTGGGCGGCTGCCCCGACCTCGACCCCGACCCCACCGGCTTCGCCGAGACCGCCCTCGACCTCGCCGCCGAGTACGGCTGCCCGGTCGACCTGCACACCGACGGCTCCGACCCGGCCCGGCTCGCCCGGCTGGCCGCCATGGCCGGCGGCCTGCGCCCCGGCGTCACCCTCGGCCCCTGCGGCGGCCTCGCCCGGCTCCCCCGCGACCTGGCCGTCCGGGCGGCCGGGCAGCTCGCCGCCGCCGGGGTCACCGTCGTCTGCCTGCCGCAGGGCGACTGCGGGACGCTGGAGCAGCGCGGCGCCCGCGTCTCGCGCTGCGCCCCGGTGCGGCTCCTGCGGGCGGCGGGCGTGCGGGTCGCGGCCGGCAGCGGCGCCCTGCGCGACGCGGCCAATCCGGTCGGGCGCGGCGATCCCCTGGAGGCCGCGTTCCTGCTGGCCTCGCACGGCGAGCTACGGCCCGAGGAGGCGTACGAGGCGGTCAGCGGGTGGGCGCGGGCGGCCATGGGGCTGCCGCGGGTGCGGGTGGAGGCGGGCTTCCCGGCCGAGCTGCTGGCCGTGCGCGGCGAGCGCGTCGAGGGCGTGCTCTCGATGGCGTACAGCCGCCTCGTGGTGCACAAGGGCCGCGTGGTGGCCCGTACGAGCGCGGTGCGGGAGTACTGCGACGGGTCGGCCGCCGCGGCCCTGGAGCTGCCCCGGCAGTCCTCTCGCGGCGGCGGGGAGCCGTCCTGACCCGGGGGCCCGGGCGGGTCCGGCGAGGCCCTCTGTCGGATTCCGGTGATCGGCGTACGGTCGGATCATGCGCATTGTCATCGCTGGTGGACATGGTCAGATCGCGCTGCGGCTGGAAAGGCTGCTCCACGCGCGCGGGGACGAGATCGCGGGCATCATCCGCAGGCCCGAGCAGGCCGGCGCCCTCCTGGCGGCCGGTGCCGAACCGGTCGTGTGCGACCTGGAGTCGGCCTCCGTGGGAGACCTGGTGCGGCACCTGGAGTCCGCCGACGCCGCCGTCTTCGCGGCGGGCGCGGGGCCGGGCAGCGGCATCGAACGCAAGGACTCCGTGGACCGCGGGGCAGCCGCCCTCTTCGCGGACGCGGCCGAGGCGGCGGGTGTCCGCCGCCTCCTCGTGGTCTCCTCCATGGGCGCCGACCGCGAGCCCCCGGAGGGCACCGATCCGGTCTTCGCCGCGTACCTGCGCGCCAAGGGCGCGGCGGACGCGGACGTACGGGCCAGAGCCGCCCTGGACTGGACGATCCTGCGGCCCGGACGGCTCACGAACGACGCCGGCACGGGGCTGGTGACGCTCGGGGAGTCCACGGGCCGGGCCGAGGTGACCCGGGACGACGTCGCGGCGGTCCTCGCCGCGCTGCTGGACGAGCCGGGCACGGCGGGGCGGACGCTGGAGCTGATCGGCGGCGACACGCCGGTGGCGGATGCGGTGAAGGCGGCGGCGGGCGGCTGACGGCGGGGCCGGGCGGACCGCTGGAGGCCGGGGCGGGCCGCTGAAGGCCGGGGCGGGCCGCCGGAAACCGGCCCGGAAACGAAAGAAGCCCCTGACCTTTTCAGGTCAGGGGCCCCGTTCCGTGGCGGCGCCAGGATTCGAACCTGGGTAGGCTAAGCCGACGGATTTACAGTCCGCTCCCATTGGCCACTCGGGCACACCGCCATGGGCTGTCACCTCGGGCGCTCTTTCGATTCGCTCCGGGGCAACGACGTAAACCATACCCGATGACCTGGGGTGGTCCGCCACTCGGTTCATCGCCCGTGCGAACGGGCCCGGGGTGGCTAGGCTGACGGGGCGCTCCTCCACCGGCCCCCGGGCCGGCGGAGCACCGAGCCGCACCCCCCGATGAATCTACGTACGAGGAGCCAACTCAATATGGCCGACTCCAGTTTCGACATCGTCTCGAAGGTCGAGCGGCAGGAGGTCGACAACGCCCTCAACCAGGCCGCCAAGGAGATCTCCCAGCGTTACGACTTCAAGGGCGTCGGCGCCTCGATCGCATGGTCCGGCGACAAGATCGAGATGCGCGCCAATGCCGAGGAGCGGGTCAAGGCCGTCCTCGACATCTTCGAGACCAAGCTGGTCAAGCGCGGGATCTCGCTGAAGTCGCTCGACGCGGGCGAGCCGCAGGCCTCCGGCAAGGAGTACAAGATCTTCGCCTCGATCGAGGAGGGGATCTCGCAGGAGAACGCGAAGAAGGTCGCCAAGATCATTCGCGACGAGGGCCCGAAGGGCGTCAAGGCGCAGGTCCAGGGCGACGAGCTGCGCGTCAGCTCCAAGAGCCGTGACGACCTCCAGGCCGTCCAGGCCCTCCTCAAGGGCAAGGACCTGGACTTCGCGATCCAGTTCGTCAACTACCGGTGATCCGGCGGTAGTCGGCGGCAGCCGCATCCGAAGGCGCGCCGGAGGGATTCCCCTCCGGCGCGCCTTCGGCGTTCCCGGCCTTGACCTCAAGTTATGTCGAGCTTCTAGGTTTTCGGTGCAGGGTCGCTCCACCGGGGAGCGGGTCCGTCACCGACCTACGGAGCGCAGCGCCATGACCGTCAGCACGCAGGACACGCAGGGCACGCGGGGTACGCGGGAGACCGCCGGCGCCCCGGAAACGGTCGGCGCCCGGGAATTCGCCGCCCTTCAGGCCCGCGTCGGCGTCCTCGCCGACCGCGCCGACATCACCGGGCTCATCGACCGCTACCTGCTCGGCCTCGACACCGTGCCCGCCGACGGCGGGCGGTTCGACGACGCCTGGGCCCGGAGCCTGTTCACCCCGGACGTGCGCATCGTCTCGCCCGTCGGGGTGCACGAGGGCATCGACGGGCTGGCCGAGTCCGAGCAGGCCACCCTGGCGAAGTTCGAGCGCACGCAGCACATGGGCGCCAACTACATGATCGGCCTCGACGGCGACCGCGCCACGGTGCGCTGGAACGCCCTGATGACGCATGTGCACTTGGCCTCCACCCACGAGGCCCGCGGCACCGGCCCCGGGGACCACTTCACCGTGGGCGGCACCTTCACCGGCGAGGCCGTGCGCACCCCCGAGGGGTGGCGCTTCCGGCACCTGGACATCCGCGCGGTGTGGGTGAACGGACAGGGCCCCCTCGTCCTGACCCCGAAGGCCGAGGAGACCCTGCGGTCGCTGTGAGGCGGCCCCCGGCCCGCGGCGGCGGCCGGCTGCTGCTGCTTACCAGCGGCCGGCGAACGCCTGGTCCGTCGGGACGATCTCGCGGCCCAGGGGCATCAGCGAGACCGGGATCAGCTTGAAGTTCGCGATGCCCAGCGGGATCCCGATGATGGTGATGCACAGGGCGATGCCCGTGACGATGTGGCCGAGCGCCAGCCACCATCCGGCGAAGACGATCCAGATGACGTTGCCCAGCAGCGACCCCGCACCGGCGTCCCGCCGCTCCACGGTCGTCCGGCCGAACGGCCACAGAGCGTAGTTGGCGATGCGGAAGGACGCGATGCCGAAGGGGATCGTGACGATCAGGACGCAGCAGATGAGACCCGCGACGACGTAGCCGATCGCCATCCAGAAACCGCAGAGCACCAACCAGATGATGTTCAGGATGAACTTCATGAAACACAGCCTCCCACTCGCACTGCTCTCCAGCGAATGGGACGCCGCGGCGGCTACCGACGGTTGCCACGCCCGGTGGATCGGCGACCCAAGGTGACGGTGGTGACCGGCGCCGGCCGCCGAGCCGATCGGTCAGCACCTGTCCGTGGACGTGGAGAGCGTCGGCTTTCCGGCCGCCGGGAGGTCTCCGGCTAAATCAAGGCAGGCCTAACTCGCTTACGCAAAGCGACCGTTGAGCGCTCCCCCTCGGGAGGCGGAGGGGTCGGCTGCCGCAGGCCGGGCCGGGCCGTCAGCGGCCCGCCATCTGTTCCAGGCGGGCGATGCGCTCCCCCATCGGCGGGTGGGTGGAGAACAGCTTGGTCATGCCGCCGCCCGCGCGGAACGGGTTCGCGATCATCATGTGGCTGGCCGTCTCGATGCGGGGCTCGGGCGGCAGGGGCAGCCGCTGCGTGCCCGCTTCGAGCTTGCGGAGGGCGGAGGCCAGGGCGAGGGGGTCGCCGGTGAGGCGGGCGCCGGAGGCGTCGGCCTCGTACTCGCGGGAGCGGCTGACGGCGAGCTGGATGAGGGACGCCGCGACCGGGCCCAGCAGCATGATCATGATCATGCCGACGATGCCGGGGCCCTCGTCGTCGTCCGATCTGCCGAAGGGGATCAGCCAGGCGAAGTTCACCAGGAACATCACCACCGAGGCGAGCGCGCCCGCGACCGAGGAGATGAGGATGTCGCGGTTGTAGACGTGGCTGAGCTCGTGGCCGATGACGCCGCGCAGCTCGCGCTCGTCGAGCAGGCGGAGGATGCCGTCCGTGCAGCAGACGGCCGCGTTGCGGGGGTTGCGGCCGGTCGCGAAGGCGTTGGGGGCCTCGGTCGGCGAGATGTACAGCCGGGGCATGGGCTGGCGCGCGGCCGTGGAGAGCTCGCGGACCATGCGGTAGAGCTGCGGCGCCTCGAATTCGCTGACCGGGCGGGCGCGCATGGCCCGCAGGGCCAGCTTGTCGCTGTTCCAGTAGGCGTAGGCGTTGGTGCCGAGCGCCACCAGGACGGCGACGATCAGGCCCGTACGCCCGAAGAGGCTGCCGATGACGATGATGAGTGCGGACAGCCCCCCGAGAAGGACTGCGGTCCTGAGCCCGTTGTGCCGGCGGTGCACGGTACGCCCTCCAAGTGGTGCGGCAGGGGAACCCTTCGCGCTGTCGTGCTTCCACTCGCGGTGGAATCTCCAGTGGAACCTTCCTGACCGGTCAACGCCAGGCGAAGGCCGCTGGTTCCCTTGTGCACGTGGGCGGCGCCGGTCCGTACGGGTGACACCGGCGCCCCGCGGTCCTACAGGAGCGCCCCCGAGGCGAAGCGCAGGACGAGCTGCGGGGCGCCCGACAGGGCGATGCCGGCCACGGCGGTGAGGGCGATGGCCGCCCCCAGGGGCAGCGGGATCCGTACGGGCGCCGCCTCCGCGGCTCCCTCCGCGGCCTCCGCCGGCCGGAAGAGCACCGCCGTCCACTGCAGGTAGTAGTACAGGGCGATCACGACGTTGAGGGCCATGACGACCGCCAGCCAGCCCAGGCCCGCGTCGACGGCCGCGGTGAAGACCGTGACCTTGGCGAAGAGGCCGATGACGCCCGGCGGCAGGCCCGCCAGGCAGAGCAGGAAGAAGCCCAGGGCGAGCGCCGCGAGCGGGCGGCGGGCGTAGAGGCCCCGGTAGTCGGTGATCCGGTTCCGCGGGCTCGTACGGGCCACCAGGGCGGCGACGGCGAAGGCGCCGAGGTTCACGGCGGCGTACATCAGGGCGTACGCGACGGTGGAGCCGATGGCGTGCGCGGGGTCGTCGGCGTAGCCGGCGGCGGCGATGGGCACGAGCAGGTAGCCCGCCTGGCCCACGGAGGACCAGGCCAGGAGGCGGACGGCGCTGTGGGCGCGCTCCGGGCGCTGGCGCAGCGCGGCGACGTTGCCGGCGGTCATGGTGACGGCGGCGAGCACGGCGAGGGCCGGGCCCCAGACGCCGGAGTACGCGGGGAAGGCGACGACGGCGACGAGGATCAGGCCGGTGAAGCCGACGGCCTTGCCGATGACCGACAGGTAGGCGGCGACGGGCAGCGGCGCGCCCACGTAGGTGTCGGGCACCCAGAAGTGGAAGGGGGCGGCCGCGGTCTTGAAGGCGAAGCCGACGAGGGTGAGGGCGACGCCGGTCTGCGCGAGGGTGTCGAGGCGCGGGTCGACGTGGCCGAGCTTCGCGGCGATCTCGGTGAGGTGCAGGGTGCCGGTGGCCGCGTAGACGAAGCTGACGCCCAGGAGGGTGACGGCGGTCGCGGTGACCGAGGAGAGGAAGAACTTCAGGGCCGCCTCGGAGGAGCGGCGGTCGCCGCGGCGCAGGCCGACGAGGGCGAAGGCCGGCAGGGATGCCACTTCGAGGGCCACGACGAGGGTCGCGAGGTCCCGGGAGGCGGGCAGCAGGGCGGCGCCCGCGGCGGAGGACAGCAGCAGGAACCAGAACTCCCCTTCGGGGAGTTCCTCGTCGCGGACGGCGCTCATGGACAGCAGGGCCGTCAGGAGGGCGCCGCCGAGCACCAGGAGCTGGATGACGAGCGTGAAGTCGTCGGCGGTGTAGCTGCAGGCGTTACGGCCGGCGGAGGTGCCGGTCAGGCAGAAGGTGGAGCGGTCGCCGTCGAGGAGCGGCAGCAGGGAGACGCCCGCGAGCAGCAGTCCGGCGACGGAGAACCAGCCGAGGAGCGGCTTGCGGGCCTTGGGGAGGAAGAGGTCGGCGACCAGGACGGCCAGCGCCACCACGGCGGCGACGGTGGGCGGTGCGATGGCGAGCCAGTCGACGGACTGGATCAGGGAGCCCATCAGTTGCCTCCTCGGAGGAGCTGCTGAACGGCCGGGTCGGTGAGGCCGAGGAGGGCCGCGGGCCAGAGTCCGGCGAGGACGGTGAGGGCGACGAGGGGGGTCCAGGCGGCGAACTCGTAGGACCGAACGTCGGCGGGTGCGTCCTCCGCGGTGCCGGCGGTCTGCGGCCGGGTGCTGCCGCCGTCGCCGCCCATGCACACGCGGCGGACGACGACGAGCATGTAGGCGGCCGTCAGGAGCGTGCCGAAGCCGGCCAGGGCCATGAACGTCAGGAACGCCGGGCGGCTGAGCCCCTCCGCCGGGCGGAAGGCGCCGAACATCGCGAGCATCTCGCCCCAGAAGCCGGCGAGGCCGGGCAGGCCGAGGGAGGCGATCGCGGCGAAGGCGAGGAGCCCGCCGAGACGGGGTGCCTTGCCGTAGAGGGCGGCGCCGGTGCGGCCGGAGAGGGCGTCGAGGTCGCTGGTGCCGTAGCGGTCCTTGACCGCGCCGACCAGGAAGAAGAGGAGGCCGGTGATGAGGCCGTGGGCGATGTTGGCGAACAGGGCGCCGTTCACGCCCGTGGGGGTGAGCGTGGCGATGCCGAGCAGGACGAAGCCCATGTGGCCGACGGAGGAGTACGCGACGAGGCGCTTGAGGTCGCCCTTCGCGCCCGAGCGGGCCAGCGCCAGGCAGACCAGCGAGCCGTAGATGATGCCGACGGCCGCGAAGGCGGCGAGGTACGGCGCGAAGGTGTGCGCGCCGTCGGGGGCGATCGGCAGGACGATGCGGACGAAGCCGTACGTGCCCATCTTCAGCAGCACGCCCGCGAGCAGGACCGAGCCGACGGTCGGTGCGGCGGTGTGGGCGTCGGGCAGCCAGCTGTGCAGGGGCCACATGGGGGCCTTGACCGCGAGCCCGGTGCCGATGGCCAGGACGGCGATGAGCTGCGTGGTGTGGCCGAGCGAGGACCCGTTGTCAGTGGCGAGTGCCACCATGTCGAACGTGCCGCCCTTGATCCCGACCAGGAGGAGGCCGAGCAGCATCACGACGGAGCCGAGCAGCGTGTAGAGGATGAAGCGCCAGGCGGCGCGCTCCCTGCCCTCGCCGCCCCAGCGGGCGATGAGGAAGTACATCGGGATGAGCACCATCTCGAAGGCCAGGAAGAACAGCATCAGGTCGAGGACGGCGAAGGTCGCGAGGGTGCCGGACTCGAGGACGAGGAGCAGCGCGACGAATGCCCTGGGAGACGGGCCCGCGGGCATTTTGAAGTAGCTGTACAGCGCGCAGAGGAAGGTCAGCAGCGCCGTCAGGACGAGGAGGGGGAGCGAGACGCCGTCCACGCCCAGGTGGATCCGGATGTTCAGGGCCGGGATCCAGCTGATGTCGGTGGTCGCCTGCATGCGGGCCGGGCTGTCGTGGTCGAAGCCGGCGGCGAGGGCGACGGTCAGCGCGAGGACGGCGCCGGTGACGGTGACGCCGTGGCGGAGCACGGCCTGCTCGGGGCTCCTGCCCTTGAGGCCGGGCGGGGCCGGCAGCAGGGAGGCGGCGGCGCCGACGAGGGGGAGGACGACGATCGCAGCGAGGAGGTACTGCATGACGGTGCCAGTCTGAGAAATTGCAGTCATGGTCAGGCTCCGGTGGCTACGAGCACGGCGGCGACGGCCAGGACGACGGAGCCGGCGAGCAGGGCGCTGAGGTAGGTCTGCACGTTGCCGGTCTGGGCGCGGCGGACGGCCTCGCCGAGCAGGCGGGGTGCCGTGCCCGCTCCGCGGACGTAGGCGTCGACGACCTCGCGGTCGAGGAACTGGGCGAGGCGGGCGGCCGCGCGCGTGGGCCGGACGAACAGCGCCGAGTACACGGCGTCCAGGTGGAAGCCGGATGCGGCGTGGCGGTGCAGGGGGCCGAGGAGGGCCCGGCCGGGGTCGGCCGGGTCGGGTGCCGCCGCGATGTCGCCGTAGGCGGCCTCGTGGGTGGCGATGGTCTCCTCCTCGGAGACGTAGGGGGCCGCGTCCGGGTCGGCGGCGACGGCGCCGAGGGGGGTGCGGGCGGCGAGGACGACGGTGCGGCGCCAGGCCGCGTACATCACGATCCCGCCGGCGAGGGCGCAGCCGGTGGACAGGACGGAGGTGGTGAGCGTCGGGGTGAGCGATCCGCCGTCGAACCAGTCGGGGAGCTTCCCGGCGGCGAGGCCGAGCCCGAGGGTGGGGAGGAACAGGATCCACAGGACGGTGTTCATGGCGGCGGGTTGCCTGCCGTGGTCCGGGGCCTCGGCGCCCTTGCCGCGGAAGGCCATCAGCCACAGCCGGCACGCGTAGGCGGCGGTGAGGAGCGCCGTGAGGAGCCCGGCGGTGAGGACGAGCCAGCCGGCCGCGCCCGGGATGCCCGTGGCGTCGCCTTCGGCGGCGTGCTCGGCGGCGCCGAGGACGGCCTCCTTGGAGAAGAAGCCGCTGAACGGGGGGATCGCGGCGAGCGCGAGGAGGGCGACGGTCATCGTCCAGTACGCGTCGGGGATGCGTTTGGCGAGACCGCCCATGCGGGCCATGGCGGCCAGCGAGTTCGTGCCGGCGGCGTGGATGATCACGCCGACGCCGAGGAACAGGAGCGCCTTGAACGCGCCGTGCGAGATCAGGTGGAAGACGGCCGCGCTCCGGTTGCCGACGGCGAGGGCCCCGGTCATGTAGCCGAGCTGGCCCACGGTCGAGTAGGCGAGGACGCGCTTGATGTCGTCCTGGGCGAGGGCGGCGAGCGCCGAGCCGACCATCGTGACGGCGGCCATCACGGCGAGCACGACGAGCGCGGCCGCGGAGGCCGTGAAGAGCGGGAGGAGGCGGGCGACGAAGTAGACGCCGGCCGCGACCATCGTCGCGGCGTGGATCAGCGCGGAGACCGGCGTGGGGCCGGCCATCGCGTCGGGCAGCCACGTGTGCAGCGGGAACTGCGCGGACTTGCCCGCGACGCCGGCGAGGAGCAGCAGCGCGATCAGCGTGGGGTGGTCGATGCCCCCGGAGGCGACGGCGGTGAGGATGCCGTTGATCCGGAACGTCCCGGCGTCGGCGGCCAGCGCGAGGATGCCGATCAGGAAGGGGACGTCGCCGAGCTTGGTGACCAGGAACGCCTTGAGGGAGGCCGTGCGGGCGGCCTCGGTCTCCCAGTAGTGCCCGACCAGGAAGTACGAGCAGATGCCCATGATCTCCCAGCCGACCAGCAGCACCATGAGGTCGCCGGAGTAGACGACGAGCAGCATGGCCGCGGTGAACAGGGAGACGAGGGCGGCGTAGGAGGGGTAGCGGGGGTCGTCGCGCAGGTAGGCCGTCGAGTAGGCCTGGACGCAGGTGGCGACGATGCCGACCAGGACCGCGACGAGGACGGCGAAGCCGTCGAGGTGCAGGGCGAGGTCGATCGGCACGGAGCCGGTCGGGGTGAGGCGGGTGGCGGCGTCGAGCGCCTCACCACCGCCCTGCCGCCAGGCGACGACGACGGCCAGGACCGCGGCGGCCGCGGTCGGCAGGACGGCCAGGGGGCGGACGAAGCCGGGCGCGCGGCGGCCCGTCAGCAGGCCCGCGAGGGCGCCGAGGAAGGGCAGCAGGGGGACGAGAACGGCGGTGGTCGTGGTGCTCACGCGGCGGCCTCGGCCTTCTCCTCGCGGTCTGCGCGATCGGTGTCGGGTCCGGTGTCGGGGGCGTCGTCGCGCAGGTCGCGCAGCCGGTCGACGTCGGAGGTGCCGCGGTTGCGGTGGACCTGCAGCACGATCGCCAGGCCGATGCCGATCTCCGCGGCGGCGATGGCGATGGTGAAGAGGGTCAGCGCCTGGCCGGCGTGCAGCTCGTCGCGCAGCCACACGTCGAACGCGACGAGGTTGAGGTTGACGGCGTTGAGCATCAGCTCGACGGACATCAGGACGAGGATCGCGTTGCGCCGGGCGAGGACGCCGTACAGGCCGGTGCAGAAGAGGAGGGCGGCCAGGACGGCCGGGTAGACGAGGTGCATCAGCGCTGCGCCCCTTCCCGGCCGGACCGGTCTTCCCGGGTCTTCCTGCGGGAGAGGACCACCGCGCCGACGAGCGCGGCCAGCAGCAGGACGGACAGGGCCTCGAAGGGCAGCACCCAGTGCCGGAAGAGGATCTCGCCCGAGACCTTCGTCGTGCCCTGGGGGGCGTCGCCGTCCAGGCCGATCCAGGTCGTGCGGAAGGCGTCGGCGACCACCCAGACGAGGGCGGCGGCCGCGGCCACGGCGACCCCGAGGGCCACCCAGCGGTTGCCGGAGTCCGCGTCCGGGGAGCGGCCGATCGGCGCCTTGGTGAGCATCAGGCCGAACAGGAGGAGGACGACCACCGAGCCGACGTAGATCAGGACCTGTACCCAGGCGATGAACTCCGCCGTCAGCAGCAGGTACTCCACGGCCAGCCCGCCGAGGGCGACGACCAGCCACAGCGCGGCGTGCACGAGCTGCTTGGTGGTGACGGTGACGACGGCCGCGCCGAGGGTGACGAGGCCGACGAGGAGGAAGACGATCTCGACGCCGGTCGGGGAGAGGAAGCCGTGCGCGCCCGTAGCCGCGGCGAGTGTCATCGCGCCGGTCCCGGTCATGCGTCTCCCTCCTTCTCCTGCTGCTCCTGCGCCTGGTTCTCCTGCGCCCGCTTCTCCTGGTCCTGCCGTTCCTGCTCCGCCTGCGCGGCCAGCTTCTCCGCCGTCTTGCGGGCCGCCGCGATCTCCTTCGGCTCCTCGGCCGCCGGGTCCAGCGCGGGCGGCTCCGGCACGGTCCACATCCACTCGCGGAGCTTGTCGCGCTCGTGGACGAGGTCCTGGATGTCGGTCTCGGCGTACTCGAACTCCGGCGACCAGAACAGCGCGTCGAAAGGACACACCTCGATGCAGATGCCGCAGTACATGCACAGCGAGAAGTCGATCGCGAAGCGGTCGAGGACGTTGCGGCTGCGCTCGCGGCCGCCCGGGGCGGCCGGCGGCACCGTCTCCTTGTGGGAGTCGATGTAGATGCACCAGTCCGGGCACTCCCGGGCGCACAGCATGCAGACCGTGCAGTTCTCCTCGAACAGCCCGATCACGCCGCGGGTGCGCGGCGGGAGCTCGGGCTGCACGTCCGGGTACTGCGCGGTGTGCGCGCGGCGCGTCATCGTGCGGAGCGTGACGGCCAGGCCCTTGGCGAGGCCGGAACCGGGAAGGCCCACTACTGGGTCACCACCTTGACGACGCCCGTCAGCGCGATCTGCGCCAGGGCGAGGGGGATGAGGACGGTCCAGGCCAGCTTCTGCAGCTGGTCCTCGCGCAGGCGCGGATAGGTCACCCGCAGCCAGATCACGACGAAGGCCAGGACGGCCGTCTTGAGCAGCGTCCAGACCCAGCCCATGCCGTCGGCGCCGAAGGGGCCGTGCCAGCCGCCGAGGAACAGGACCGTGGTCAGGCCGCACAGGACGACGATGCCCGCGTACTCCGACAGCAGGAACAGTGCGAAGCGCAGGCCCGTGTACTCGGTGTACGCGCCGAAGATGATCTCGGAGTCGGCCACCGGCATGTCGAACGGCGGACGCTGCAGCTCGGCCAGGCCCGCCACGAAGAAGACCACCGCGCCGACGATCTGCCACGGCACCCACCACCACTGGAAGGCGTCCACGATCCCGGACAGCGAGACCGTGCCCGCCGCCATGGCGACGCTCGCCGCGGTCAGCAGCATCGGCAGCTCGTACGCCATCAGCTGGCCCGCGGTGCGCAGGCCGCCCAGCAGCGAGAACTTGTTCGCGGACGCCCAGCCCGCCATCAGCGAACCGAGGACGCCGACGCCCATCACGGCCAGGACGAAGAAGATGCCCGCGTCCACCGACTGGCCCACGGCGTTGCCCGGTCCGACCGGGATCGCCAGCAGCACCAGGAGGTACGGCAGGAGGGCGACGGCCGGCGCCAGCTGGAAGATCCGCCGGTCCGCGCCCGCGGGGACGATGTCCTCCTTCTGCGCGAACTTCACGCCGTCCGCGACGAGCTGGGCCCAGCCGTGGAAACCACCGGCGTACATCGGGCCGAGGCGGCCCTGCATGTGCGCCATCACCTTGTGCTCGGTCTGGCCGACGACCAGGGGCAGCACGAGGAAGGCGACGAAAACGGCGAGGAGGCGCAGGACGACGTCGAGGGTGTCGCTCATGCGGGGTCGCCTCCGGCGGGGTTCGTGTCGTTCTCGGGCTCGCCGTCTCGGCCGCCTCCGGCGCTTCCGGCTGCGCCGGGCTCGGGGGGCTCGGCGGTCCCGGCTGCGCCGGGGGCTTCCTCGCCGGCGGGGGCTTCCTCACCCGCGGGGCTGCTCGGCACCGCCGGGTCCCGGTGCTTCGGCTGGGCGCCGTCGCGGCGGGAGGGGGTGCGCGGCTCGCCGCCGGGTTCGGGAGCGCCCGGGGCCTCTCCGGCTGCGCCGGGGGCTTCCTCGCCCGCGGGGCTGCTCGGCACCGCCGGGTCCCGGTGCTTCGGCTGGGCGCCGTCGCGGCGGGAGGGGGTGCCGGGCTCGGCCTCGCGTTCAGGGGTGCCCGGGGGCTCCTCGGCTGCGCCGGGGGTCGCCTCGTCGGCAGGTGAGCTCGGCACCGCCGGGTCCCGTCGCTCGGGCTGGGCGCCGTCGCGGCGGGAGGGAGTGCCGAGCTCGGCCTCGGGGGATTCGGTTGCTGCCGGGGGCTCGGCGGGCTCGGGCTTCTGGGGTTCGTCGAAGGCCGGGCGGGCGTGGTGCCAGGGGGCGTCGGAGGAGCGGGGGCGTGGCTTCTCCGCCGGCTCGGCGGGGCGGCCGGCTTCCTGCTGGCTCGCCGAGCCGTCGGATGCGCTGCGCGCGCGCCGCGGGGCTGCAGGCTCCGTCTGGCTCGCCGAGCCGTCCGCCGCGCTGCGGGTACGACGCGGGGCGGGCTCTGCGCCCTGCTGGCTTGCGGAGCCGTCCGCCGCGGTGCGGGCGCGGCGGGGCGCGGCCGGGGCCTCCGGCTGGCTCGCCGAGCCGTCGGCGGCGCTGCGGGTACGGCGCGGTGCCGGCGCGGTCTCCGCCTGGCTCGCCGAGCCCTCCGCCGCGGTGCGGGCGCGCCGCGGGGTGGCCGCGGCCGTGGTCTCCGGCTGGGTCGCCGAGCCCTCCGCCGTGGTGCGGGTGCGGCGGACCGGGCGGTCGCCCGCGGCGCGGGGGGTGCGGGCCGGGCGGGCGGGGGCCGGGGGGAGCTGGCCCTTGAGGGGGCCCCACTCGTTGGGGTCGGGGACGCCCGGGGGGAGCATCTGGCGCCGCTTGGGGCCGCCTTCCGCCCCCTCCCCCGGCTCCTTGGCGCCGGGCCAGGCCTTGACCACGCGCGCGGCCAGGACGAAGTCCTTGCGCAGGGGGTGGCCCTCGAAGGCCTCCGGGAGGAGGAGCGGGGCGAGGTGCGGGTGGCCCGGGAAGTCGATGCCGAACATCTCGTGGGTTTCGCGCTCGTGCCACGCCGCGCCCGCGTAGACGCCGACGGCCGTGGCCAGCGCGGGCGCCTCGTGCGGCACGGTGGTGCGCAGGAGCAGGCGGCGCACGCCGCCGCCCCCGCCCGGCAGGGCACCCGGCAGCGCGGCCAGGTGCGCGCAGACGCGGAAGCCCGTACCGGGCTCGTCCACGGCGCTCAGCCAGTCGAAGAAGGTGCAGCCCAGCCGGTCCCGGGCCGTTTCGAGGGCGGTGATCCACCGCTCGGCCGGGACGTCGACCGTGAGCAGCTCGTAGGTCTCCTCGGCCGTCGCGCCCTCGCCGAAGAGGGAGATCACGCCGGCCGGCAGCCAGCCGACAGCGGTGTCGGGCACGGGCTCGGAAGCAGGCGCGGGTGCGGCCTCCGGCACGGGCTCGGGCGTCGGCTCGGTCATCGGTCCGTCTCCTCCGGCGTGGCCGCCGGCGCCGGCGGCGGCGTCACCAGCCCGCTGCGCAGCGCGGCGGCGGACGCCCCCGCACCCCCGGCGGAGCCGTACCGCTCGCCGAGCGACTCCCGCGCGATCTTCTCCTGCAGCTTCAGGATCCCCTGCAGCAGCGCTTCGGGCCGCGGCGGGCAGCCGGGCACGTAGACGTCGACGGGGATGATCTGGTCGACGCCCTTGGTGACCGAGTACGAGTCCCAGTAGGGGCCGCCGCAGTTCGAGCAGGCGCCGAAGGAGATCACGTACTTGGGCTCGGGCATCTGCTCGTAGAGCCGCTTGACGGCGGGCGCCATCTTGTCCGTCACCGTGCCGGAGACGATCATCAGGTCGGCCTGGCGCGGGCCGGGCGCGAAGGGGATCACGCCGAGCCGGATGAAGTCGTGCCGCGCCATGGACGCGGCGATGAACTCGATCGCGCAGCAGGCGAGCCCGAAGTTGAAGACCCACAGGCTGTAGCGGCGTCCCCAGTTCAGGACGACCTTCATCGGCTCCGGGGCCAGCCTGGCCAGCGGGCCGAGCCGACGGGGCTCGGGAAGGTCCACCGGTGTCACGTCCACTCCAGGACGCCCTTCTTCCATGCGTACAACAAGCCCACGGCGAGGAAGCCGAGGAAGATGAACATCTCCACGAGCGTGGCTCCGCCGAAGCCCGGCGCGGCGAACACCGTCGCCCAGGGGAACAGGAAGATCGAGTCCACCGCGAAGATCACGTACAGGAAGGCGTAGACGTAGTAGCGGATCTGGGTGTGGGCCCAGCCCTCGCCGACGGGGTCGACGCCGCACTCGTACGTCAGCAGCTTCTCGGGCGTCGGCACGACGGGCCGCAGCAGCCGCCCGGCCCCGAAGGCCACGGCGACGAAGAGCACCCCGACGACCGCGAGCAGCCCCACGACGGAATAGCTCTGGAAGTAGTCCGCGGCCAGGGGGACAGCGGCATGGGCATCGGCAGTACTGCGCACGGTCGCCTCCGGCACGTCCGCCCCTCGCTCCCTGTCCTGCGTGTTCGACGTTCTGTACGCACGGGAGTCTAGGCCCTGGTGGGGTTATCCCCACCCTTCCCCACCCACGGCCCCCATGGCGGAGGCCGCCGTAGGCCGTGCAGGCTTGGGCTTATGACCGCCAGCAGTGCCGCGAGAAGCCCGTCGGACAGCACCTCGAACAGTACGCCGAACAGCCTGTCGGGCGCATCGCATACTTCGCACACATCGCACACATCGCGCACCTCGCAAACATCACATATCACCGGAAGCATCACTTCCAAGGACGAGGACGGCTGCGGTGACCGGCTTCCCCCCGCCCGCTTCGCCTTCGACGCCCGGACGTGGAAGGAGGTCGCGCACCTGCTGCTCAACCTGCCGGAGGCGCTCACCGGCTTCGTCTACGTGTCCCTGTGGCTCTACGCGGGCGTCCTGACGTCCCTCACGGTGATCGGCCTGCCCCTGCTCGCGGTGGGCCTGATGGGCGCGCGGGCGCTCGGCGGGCTGGAGCGCGGACGGGCGCGGAAGCTGCTGGGGGTGCGGATCGAGGAGCCGAGCCGGCTCTCCCGGCAGCAGCGGGGCCGGGGCTTCTTCCCCTGGCTGTGGACGACGCTGAAGGACCCGGTCGCCTGGCGCACCACCCTCTACGGCTTCATCCGGCTGCCCTGGGGCATCCTCACCTTCGTCGCGACGCTGTGCCTGCTTTTCGTCGGCTGGCCGGTCCTCGGTTACGCCGTGCGCGGCATGACGAACCTGGACCGCGCCATGGTGCGCGGCCTGCTCAGCCCCTCCAGCGAGCTGGAGCGGCGGATCGCCGAGCTGGAGCAGGACCGCGGCGTGGTCGTGGACACCGCGGCCGCCGACCTGCGCCGCATCGAGCGCGACCTGCACGACGGCGCCCAGGCCCGTCTCGTCGCCCTCGCCATGGGGCTGGGCCTGGCCAAGGAGAAGGTGCTGGAGGACCCGGAGGCGGCGGCGCGGATGGTCGACGAGGCGCACGGCGAGGTCAAGCTCGCCCTGCAGGAGCTGCGCGACCTGGCCCGCGGCATCCACCCGGCCGTCCTCACGGACCGCGGCCTCGACGCGGCCCTGTCGTCGGTGGCGGCGCGCTGCACCGTGCCGGTGTCCGTCTCCGTCGACCTGACCGAGCGGCCCGCACCGGCCATCGAGGGCATCGCGTACTTCACGGTCTCCGAGCTCCTGCAGAACGTCAGCAAGCACAGCCGGGCGCGGACGGCCGAGGTCGAGCTGTGGCGCAAGGGCCGGCGGCTGCTGATCCAGGTGCGCGACGACGGCCGCGGCGGCGCCTCGACGGACTCGGGCAGCGGGCTGGCCGGGCTCGCGGAGCGGCTGGGGTCGGTCGACGGCCTGTTCGAGGTGGACTCGCCGGAGGGCGGGCCGACCGTCGTCACGGCGGAGCTGCCGTGGCGCGAGCGCACGGCGGGCTGAGCGCGCGTCCCTCCGGGCCGGCGCCGTCCTTCCCCATGGGCCGACGCCGTCCTCCCCACGGCCCGACGCCGTCCTCCCCACGGCCCGGCGCCCCCTTCCCCCAGGTCCGGGGGTAGGGACATCCCCACCCCCGGAACACCTACTCGCTCCATGGTCCGGAGCCCCGTCCTCCGCGAGCCTTGAGGTACGGAGCAATCACCGCGACCCAGGAGATCGGACGACGACATGGCCATGGACTACGGGGACTACGGCCGGGCGGAGGCCCGCCGGGCCCACCACCGGGTGCCCGCCGTACTGCGCGCGCCCCTGGAGGGCCGCACGTGGCGCGAGTTCCTCTACCTCCTGCTCAGCCTGCCGATGGCGGTCCTCACCTTCTCGTTCGCGGTGACGATGACGACGGCGGGCATCGCCCTGCTGATCACCTTCGTGGGCGTGCCGGTGCTGGCCGCCGCGCTCGTCGGCGTACGGGCGCTGGGCGCCGTCGAGCGGGCCCGCGCCCGGGTCCTGCTGAAGCTGGAGATCAGCGAGCCCGAGCCGGTGCGGCCGCGGAACGGCCGCACCGGCCTCATGTCCTGGGTCGGTGCGCTCCTCAAGAGCGGCGTGTCCTGGCGGCACGTGCTCTACGCGGTGCTGCACCTGCCGTGGGCCATCGGGGCGTTCACCGTGTCGGTCGTGATGTGGTCGGTCGGCTGGGCGCTGTTCCTCTATCCGGCGTACTGGTGGATGTACCCGGAGTGGTGGGGCCAGCCCGGCATGCAGTTCGGCGGCGACTCCGAGCACGACGCGGGCCTCTTCGTCGACAACCCCTTCGAGATCGGCGTGACCTGCGTCGCTGGCCTGCTCGTGGTCCTGGCCACCCCCTGGGTGATCCGCGGCCTCGCCTCCGTCGACCGGCTGCTGGTGAGCGGCCTGCTCGGCCCGTCGCGGCTCGCGGAGCGGATGTGGGAGCTGGAGGAGGACCGCGGCGTGGTCGTCGACACCGCCGCAGCCGACCTGCGCCGCATCGAGCGCGACCTGCACGACGGCGCCCAGGCCCGTCTCGTCGCCCTCGCCATGGACCTGGGCCTGGCCAAGGAGAAGCTGGAGGAGGACCCGGAGGCGGCCGCCCGGATGGTCGACGAGGCGCACGGCGAGGTCAAGCTCGCCCTGCAGGAGCTGCGCGACCTGGCCCGCGGCATCCACCCGGCGATCCTCACCGACCGGGGCCTCGGCCCGGCCCTGTCCGCGCTGGCGGCCCGCTGCACGGTGCCGGTGCAGGCCGAGGTGGACCTGCCGGCGCGGCCCGCGGCGGCCATCGAGGGCATCGCGTACTTCACGGTCTCCGAGCTCCTGCAGAACGTCAGCAAGCACAGCGGCGCGCGCAGCGCCCGCGTGGACGTGTGGCACTCGGCGGACCGCCTGATGCTCCAGGTGTGGGACGACGGCCGCGGCGGGGCGTCCACGACCGGGGGCAGCGGACTGGCCGGGCTCGCGGAGCGGCTGGGCTCGGTGGACGGCCTGCTGGTGGTCGACTCGCCGGAGGGCGGGCCGACGACGGTCACCGCGGAGCTGCCCTGGCGCGGCTGAACCGCCGGCCCCCGGCCCCCTGGCCCCCGGCGGCCGGCCCCGCCGCCCGATCGCCGTCCGATCCCCGTCCCGCCCGCCGTCCGCCCCCGTCCGCCCCCGTTCGGCTCTCGTTCGGCCCCCGACGGCCCCGTCGTGCAGCGGCGGGGCCTGCTCCCTGCGTGACATGCTTAGCGCGTCAGATGCTGCCGGCGCGGGGGGACCACAGGTCGTGGAGGACAGGGTGCGAGTCGTCATCGCCGAGGATTCGGTGCTCCTCCGGGAGGGCCTGACCCGGCTGCTGACCGACCGGGGCCACGACGTCGTCGCGGGCGTCGGCGACGGCGAGGCGCTGATCAAGGCCATCAGGGAGCTCGCGGACGAGGGCGCCCTGCCGGACGTGGTCGTGGCGGACGTACGGATGCCGCCCACCCATACGGACGAAGGCGTGCGCGCCGCGGTGCAGCTGCGCAAGGAGCACCCGGGCCTGGGCGTGCTGGTCCTGTCGCAGTACGTCGAGGAGCAGTACGCGACGGAGCTGCTGGCGGGCAGCAGCACGGGCGTGGGCTACCTGCTCAAGGACCGGGTGGCCGAGGTCCGCGAGTTCGTCGACGCGGTGGTGCGGGTGGCGCGCGGCGGCACCGCGCTGGACCCCGAGGTCGTCGCCCAGCTGCTGGGCCGCAGCCGGAAGCAGGACGTGCTCGCGGGGCTCACTCCGCGCGAGCGCGAGGTCCTCGGCCTGATGGCGGAGGGGCGTACGAATTCGGCCGTCGCCAAGCAGTTGGTGGTGAGCGACGGAGCCGTCGAGAAGCACGTCAGCAACATCTTTCTGAAGCTTGGGCTTTCCCCTAGTGATGGGGATCACCGGCGCGTGCTGGCCGTGCTGACCTACCTCCGCTCCTGATCATCTGACACCCCGTCAGCGCGGGAAGCCGCCCTGGTGAGAGGGGGCGGCGGCGCGAGGACCTAGCACCAAAGACCTAGAAGGCGGACGCGGAGCGGGCACGGGGCGGACGGCGCTCAAGGGGCGACCAAACCACCCCGTACCCGGACAAGCGGAAGCTGTATGCCCCGCTTCTTCTTGTGATCCATCCCAGGTAGGCAGCCCTTACCCACGTACGATGGCCGTGGGAAAGCCGGTCGGGCACCACCATGTGCGCGCCGCCGCCAGAGGGAGGTCCGAAGCAGTGACCAGCCAGGTCAGCAGCCCGGCCGAACAGGCCGAACCAGCCGAGCAGCCGGGCGGGGCAGCCGCCCCGCCGAGCGCGGGACAGGCGCCGCCGCCCCTCACCGCGCAGCGCGACCCCGCCGAAGGGGCCGCCTCCTCCAAGGAGGTGCGCCGGCTGGACAGGGTGATCATCCGTTTCGCGGGTGACTCCGGGGACGGCATGCAGCTGACAGGTGACCGTTTCACCTCCGAA